>JBEGTC010000068.1:0-5790 GCA_041179565.1 Actinomycetota bacterium | reverse complement strand
GGAGTTTTACTTCTGTGAAGCGTATTGGCCAGATTTTCGTCGCGTCGATTTTCTTCGCGCCCTCCGCGACTATAGCCAGCGCCATCGCCGCCTCGGGGCGTAATCTCCAAGGCAGAGCTGGATTAGTTCGTTAGGTAGATCGCTAGGTAAACATTGCATTACATCTACAAATCGCAAGGCGTGTCGAACTTTTCGCCCGTTGTAATAAGCGTACCTTTTGGAAATGCTGACAACCTATGTTCTCGATACATCAGTCCTATTGGCAGACCCCGGCGCACTTACCCGCTTTGAAGAACATGAAGTTGTTGTCCCGATAGTTGTTATTGGCGAGCTAGAGAATAAACGCGATCATCCCGAACTCGGCTACTTCGCCCGCGCCGCCCTTCGCGCGCTCGATGATCTACGTATCGAACATGGCCGCCTCGATAAGCCGCTGACCATCACGCCAGAAGGCGGAATCCTTACCGTAGAGCTCAACCACTCAGATACCAGCTCTCTGCCATCGAGCTTCTTGCGAGATGCCAACAATGACACTCGAATTCTCACCGTTGCCAAAAATTTAATGGCCGAGGGCAAGCAGGTCGTATTAGTTACCAAAGATCTTCCGCTACGAGTCAAGGCATCGTCGGTCGGAATCGAGGCGCAGGAGTATCTTGCTGAACTCGTCTCAGGTAGCGGCTGGACCGGAATCGAGGAGCTATCAGTCGGCCACTCATTAATCGACGAGCTCTACTCTTCAGACTTTGCCGAACACGAATCGGCCCACACCTTGCCGGTACACACCGGTGTTGTACTCCACTCGGAAAAGGGGAGCTGCCTAGCGCGAGTCACCCCCGATAAGCGGCTGCAATTGGTCCGCGGCGATCGCAACGCCTTTGGCCTTCACGGCCGATCAGCCGAACAGAGGATTGCACTTGACCTCTTATTAGATGAATCAATCGGCATCGTCTCCCTCGGTGGTCGAGCCGGCACCGGTAAATCAGCGCTCGCTCTCTGCGCTGGTTTGGAGGCGGTGATGGAGAAGCGCCTCCATAAGAAGGTTGTCATCTTCCGTCCGCTCTATCCAGTGGGCGGCCAAGAGCTCGGCTACCTACCCGGAAGTGAGGGCGAGAAGATGTCGCCCTGGGCGCAGGCGGTCTTCGATACCTTGGGCGCTCTCGTCAGCCAAGATGTCATCGATGAGATTCTCGCTCGCGGACTCGTCGAGGTTCTACCGCTGACCCATATCCGTGGCCGCTCGCTCCATGACTCATATGTCATCGTCGATGAGGCGCAATCGCTCGAGCGCGGAGTTCTGCTCACTGTCCTCTCGCGCATCGGTCAGAACTCGCGGGTGATCTTGACCCACGATGTCGCCCAGCGCGATAACTTACGGGTCGGTCGCCATGATGGCGTCGTCGCAGTTGTCGAGACCTTGAAGGGCCACCCGCTCTTCGCCCACATCACCTTGACCCGGAGCGAGCGCTCGCCGATCGCCGCCTTGGTGACCGAGCTCCTCGAGGGGCCAACGGCCTAAACACCCCCTCTTTTAATCTCACAGTTACAAATCGGATAAATCGGACTTCCCCCTATCTGACCAGCACTTTTACTTATCCACACTCGCACCCAATCCTGAGAATTTCCGACTCACGCGGGGAAAAATTTGCGACCCGCCCCATCCCTTGCAACTCTATGGCCAGCAAAAGCCGCTCCCAACCGGGAGACCGGCGAAGGAAGAGTTAAGAGAAACAGAGGGAAGAGGAGGTAAGGCATGGCTCGCAATCGCGCAATCTGGTCGCTGGTAGCTGCCTTTACCGTTCTTACCGTCGCCCAGCCAACGGCCCAAGGCCTCGACTTCCCAACCTCGACCCAACTCAACTTTCCGCAAGCTGCCACCGCCAACTTGATGATTACTGAAGAGGCCGCCTTCTCCGAAGAGCTGATCAACCAGGCGGTTGTCGCTCCAATCTCAGAGATGGCCAGCATCGCCGACCTCGCCCGCCAGGTTGAGATTGCTCGAAAGCCCTCTGGCGCTAAGTACGTCACCCGCCGATTGATGGCAGATGAATATGGCTGGGGCTCAGATCAGTACAGCTGCCTCAATCGCCTCTGGACTCGCGAGAGCCATTGGAACTACCAGGCACATAACTATCGCTCCGGCGCACATGGAATTGCACAGGCTCTACCGGCAACGAAGATGGAGGTCATCGCCAAGGATTGGCGAACCAATCCGGTGACCCAGATTCGTTGGGGACTTCGCTATATCGAAGGTCGCTATGAGACCCCATGCAAGGCTTGGTCGAAGTTTAAGCGCGCTCGCTATTACTAATTAGAGCGCCAATAAAGTAATTACGGCTTCTTGCCGATCGTCAGTGGGCGCATAGTCTCGGCGAAGAAATCATTCCCCTTATCATCTACGACAATAAATGCAGGGAAATCGACGACATCGATCTTCCAGACCGCTTCCATTCCAAGATCTTCAAAGTCGAGGACCTCAACCTTCTTAATGCAATCTTGCGCCAATCGAGCAGCTGGTCCGCCGATCGAGCCGAGGTAGAAACCGCCATGCTTTGCACAGGCATCGGTCACCGCCTTCGAGCGATTGCCCTTAGCCAACATCACATGCGAGCCACCGTGGGACTGGAAGTAATCAACATACGAATCCATACGTCCGGCAGTTGTTGGACCAAATGAACCCGAGGCATATCCAGTCGGAGTCTTAGCAGGACCTGCGTAATAGACGGCATGGTTCTTCAGGTAATCAGGCATTGGCTTACCCTCATCGAGCATCGCCTTAATTCGGGCATGGGCGATATCTCGCGCAACCACGATAGTTCCGGTCAAAGAGACGCGAGTCTTTACTGGATATTTTGAGAGCTCAGCGCGAATCGCAGCCATCGGCTGATTGAGATCGATCTTGACTACATTGTCGTCGAGATGAGAATCGGTGGTCTCCGGCATGAAGTGCACTGGATCGGTCTCGAGCTGCTCGAGGAAGATGCCATCCTTGGTGATCTTCGCCTTTGCTTGGCGATCGGCAGAACACGAAACGGCAATTGCGATCGGTAGCGATGCACCGTGGCGAGGAAGTCGAACTACTCGGACATCGTGGCAGAAGTACTTGCCGCCAAACTGTGCGCCGATTCCTAAGGTGCGAGTGAGTTCGAGGACCTGCTGCTCAAGTTCGAGATCGCGGAAACCGTGGCCGGTCGCGGCGTCGCCAGAGGTTGGCAGGTTATCGAGGTAGTGAGTAGAGGCAAGTTTCGCTGTCTTTACCGTGTGCTCAGCGCTAGTTCCGCCGATGACAATCGCCAGGTGATATGGCGGACAAGCAGCAGTGCCGAGCGAACGTAACTTATCGTCGAGCCAATTGATAAATGATGCTGGATTTAGAACCGCTTTGGTCTCCTGATAGAGAAAAGATTTATTTGCGCTGCCGCCGCCTTTGGCGATAAAGAGGAAGTTGTACTCATCTTGATGCTCGCTATCGGCATAGATCTCGATCTGCGCCGGCAAATTGTTGCCGGTGTTCTTCTCTTCCCAGGTCGTTACTGGCGCCATCTGCGAATAACGCAAGTTAAGTTTTGTATAGGCGTCATAGACACCTTGGGCAACTGCGACCTCATCTTTCGAAGTCGTTAAGACATATTGGCCCTTCTTGCCCATCACCAACGCTGTGCCTGTGTCTTGGCACATCGGTAGAACTCCACCAGCTGCGATATTGGCATTCTTCAAGAGGTCGAGAGCAACGAAGCGATCGTTTGCCGAGCTCTCCGGATCCTTCAAAATATTTGCCAGCTGCTGGAGGTGATCTGGGCGAAGGTAGTGATTGATATCGTGAATAGCAGTCTCAGTGAGCTTTGCAATCGCCGAAGGTTCGACTTGGAGAAACTCTTTATCACCGAGCTTTACAACGGATACTCCCTCGCTTCCGAGTGATCGGTACTGGGTAGTGTCATCACCGAGAGGTAGTAGATCTGAGTATGTGAATGTAGGGCTCACTTACTGCGCCTCCTTCTTTGCCGAAGCTAACTTCGCCTTAGCGCCATCGAGCCACTCTTGGCAGATCTTCGCCAACTCTTCACCGCGCTCCCAGAGCTTGAGCGACTCCTCTAACGTGGCGCTGCCATCTTCAAGGGATTCAACAATCTCAGCGAGTTCATCACGGGCTGCTTCATAGGAGAGCTTTTTATCGGCCATGAGCCAAATCTACTCTTGCCCGAGGCTTAATTAACTGTGGCGCTGGTCTCGCCCTTAGCGACCTTAATCGCCAACTGGTCGCCAGATTTAAGCTGCTTGGCATCGCGGACGACGGCGCCGCTGGCATCGCGAATCACTGAGTATCCGCGATCGAGGGTTGATTGCGGTGATAGAGATCGAAGGTGCGCGGTAATCGCCTTCAACTCCTTGCGCTCGGCCTCGATAGTGGCGGTAAAGCTCCGGGTTGCTCGCTGACGGAGGTCGTGGAGCTCTTCACTCAAAATAGTGAGAAATGCTCCGGGATCTTTCATCACTGGACGCGAACGCAATTGCGCGATGAAGGTACTTTCGTATTCGACTCTGGCCGAAAGAGCACGATAGGCCCGGTCGCGGAGTTTTTGAATATTGGAGCTCTCTTCGGCGATATCGGGAACAACTCGCTTAGCTGCATCGGTCGGAGTTGATGCTCGGTAATCAGCGACTAAATCAAGGAGCGGTGAATCTTTCTCGTGGCCAATCGCGCTGACAATCGGGGTCTGACATGAAGCTGCTAATCGGACTAACGATTCATCACTGAAGGGAAGTAAATCTTCAAAGGATCCGCCGCCACGAGTAATAATGATGACATCGACATCTTTATCGGCCTCAAGTTCGCGGAGCGCTGCTGAAACTTCAACGACAGCAGCGGCGCCTTGCACAGTAACTTCACGGATCTCAAATTGAACTGCCGGCCATCGACGACGAGCATTCTCAACTACATCTTTCTCAGCATCGGTATTGCGTCCGCAGATCAGCCCAACTTTTCGCGGTAGAACTGGCAACGCAACTTTGCGATCTAGCGCGAAGAGACCCTCTTCAGCGAGCAGAGATTTCAACGCCTCGAGTCGTGCCAAAAGTTCGCCGACACCTACTTGGCGAATCTCCTTCGCCGCCATCGAGAGCGTTCCCGATTTGGTGTACCAAGAAGGTTTTGCATAGATAACAACTCGCGCATTTGCTGGTAGCGGCTTTACTGAGGCGATCACCGATTTATGGCACATCACCGAGATGCTCATATCTGCGCTGGTATCTCGCAGCCGCATAAAGGCCATCATTCCGCTACGTTCGTTGAGCTCTGCAATCTCGCCCTCAATCCAGATAGGGCCGAGGCGGTCGATGTACTCCTTAATCGCTTCTGTGACTACGCGCACCGGCGCGGGGGAGTCACTTGAAGTTTCGAACATGGGGCAAGGCTAATAGACTCACCTCATGACCAAGAGAGTTTTGATCGCCGCGCCACGTGGATATTGCGCTGGTGTTGATCGCGCCATCGTCACGGTTGAGAAGGCGCTCGAGCTCTACGGAGCACCGCTCTATGTCCGTAAAGAGATTGTCCATAACAAGCATGTAGTTGCAACGCTTGAACAACGCGGCGTCATCTTCGTTAATGAGACAGATGAGGTACCAGAGGGTCAAACCGTAGTCTTCTCCGCCCATGGCGTTTCACCTGCTGTCCATGAAGAGGCAGCTCGACGTAATCTCAAAACTATCGATGCCACCTGTCCATTGGTGACAAAGGTGCACCATGAAGTTCGTCGCTTCGCCGATGCCGATACTGAGATTCTCTTAATT
>JBEGTC010000067.1:0-5964 GCA_041179565.1 Actinomycetota bacterium | reverse complement strand
ATTGGAGGCAATCATGACAGAGACATACAAGGGTGACGCTTACTGCGTTAAGTGCAAGGAGAAGCGTGACTTCGAGGGAACTGTAAAGGTCTCTGACTCTGGTCGTCGCATGGCACAGGGCATCTGCCCAGTCTGCGGTACCAAGGTCAACCGTATCCTCGGTAAGGCTCAGTAACTCTTTCACACAACGTTTGGCGCTGTAAGCACCTAAACGAAGAACGTAGTTGAACCCCTCGCGCAATGCGGGGGGTTCTTCTTTTCTCCGCGCTCAGTAGCCTTTCTCTCCTTCGCTCCACAGATGTGAAGTCAGCTCCAATGGGCGATGCGCACCCAGGCTCATCATCGGATATGGAGATAAATCACCCGCACCGCACGCAGCCACCTACTCAGTACTCGCTCATCCGAGGTTGCTCACTCTTTGAGAGCGATCAGAGATACATCCTTGGAAATCTCAACCGCGTTACCAGCGTCACATCTGCATTTCAAAGAACGGCGCTAAAGCATCTAGCGCTCGGCAAGGATCCGCTCACCGAACTCGCTGAACCAGTGCGGAGCGAAGTTCAGCGCTTCATCTATCAACTCGATTCTGCTGGGTTTCTCAATCACCAGATCGCAACCCTTGCTCCCCCGATTCGCAACAATGGCGCCAACGGTGCAAAGAGCAAGGAACTTGATCTCGCAGTTAATCAGTTAAAGGCCCGATCGACCCCTGAGCTAATGCAATCTGAGTGGATCGATGGTTGTGCAGATGGCGGAACTTCAACCGTTGCTGCCCGTTCGCAGTACGTCATCGAATTGATTGGTCGCTCGCGAACCATCACACTTCTATATTCACTCTTACTCGCCAGCGGTGTTAGCCGAATTCGTTTTGCTGATCGCCACCTTCGGCCAAGAGTTGGCGATCTAGATATCGGTTGTGGCGCCATTGTCGCCAGCGATCTCGGCGGAAATTACTATGAAATCTTAGAATCTCGCAGACGCGAACTCTCGCTCTTTCCAATCGAACGAAATCAAGCGATTGAGCCTCATTTACCGCCCCACTTAGTGATCCACGCTGGCGAAATCGATCCCGAGCTAGCCACACAATGGTCTAATCAGCGCCAGCCCTATCTACTCATTCATCCAGCAATTGGTGACGAGGTCCTGATTGGACCACTCGTAAAGCCTGGAGTAAGTCCTTGTGTTCGTTGTCTCTCGCTCTATGAGCGCGACAACTTCGCCTTTACCCGTACCGAGCGCATCCCGCTGACGGCAATATCTGATTTACCGATGATAACCGCACATTATGTGGCAGCGATAGCAGCTGCACAGGTGCTTCACTTTATCGATAGCGCTACCTCGGAAGTTGCACTCTCACATCGCAATACCGGTGTTGGCGAGCTTACCTACATCAACCTGCAGCGATTATCCGAACCACAGGTGGTGGCGATTGCTCGCCATCCACTCTGTGGTTGCGATCGATAAATCTCTCTCAGCTACTGAGTCAATCAAGCAGCGATAACTTGGCGAGGCGGACGACCAGGGCGACGCTTACGTTCGATGATTGCACCATCTTCCAGTAATTGTCCTCCCCAGACACCACAAGGTTCTTTTCGATCAAGGGCACCTTCCAAACAGGCCTGCTTCATCGGACACGCGCCACAGAGTGACTTGGCAACGGCGACCTCGAGATCTGTGTCGGCGAAGAAGATATCGGGATCTGCGTTATGGCATGGCAAGGTGAAGGCCTTGGCGCTATCGGATGTATATGTCACATCATCCAAGCCAATGTATTGATCTGCCCAACCTGCTACCTGTAGTTCGCTGTAGAGAACGGTCATCGTCCCCACCTCCTTGTTATCTCTCTTCGTGATCTTTCGTCTTGGTTTCTTTTTTTATATCTCTTGGTTCTCTTCTGGTTTGTATCTGGGAAATAAAAAAGGCCCCGATAAATCCTGTAGTGGATTTACGAGGCCCGTTTGGACTGTTATCGGTTAGCCGATAGCTGCTCCTGTGGCCTCATCCACCGCATAAAAGTTGGCGTAAAACGCTGACTTTGTAGCTGTGGGCCAGGTGCGCTTATGAGTATGCGCAGCTGTTGAGGTCGTGCGAGCATGTGAAAGAGCAGCAGTGCGTGTTACGCCTGCTGTTGCATCGATGGTGTTGATAGACATCCTCGAAGCCCTTTCACTTAAATTCTTCGCCAAGAGTTGGTGAAGAGTGATAAGGGTAAGGGATGGGGCGAGTTACTCGCAAGGCAATTAATTGAAGGGGAGATTGCCGGCTAATTGGCCTGTAGTAGCCCGGATTCACGCAGGAAACGAGAGGGCTCAGCGCGATAGGTGATGTGGAGGTCGGCTTTAGCGCGAGTGACGCCGACATAGAAGAGGCGACGTTCTTCCGCAATAACCGCATCGCTAGCGGGAGCGCCACCGTTGGTAAGGGGCAGGATCCCTTCAGCTGCACCGATAAGAAAGACTCGCTCCCATTCAAGGCCCTTTGCTGCATGCAAGGTAGCCAATGTAACTACCGGCATCGTTGGCGGATTGTTCTGCTGCACTCGATCTTCAACTTCTCGGAGATAGCCGCGGAGCGTCTTTGGTGAGAAGTTTGGGTTGGCATCAAGTTCGCGACCAAGGTGGAGCAGCGCTGCGATGCCATCGATTGATTCGCCAGTTAAGAATGGTTGCGCTATCGAACGGAGCTCATCGATCCACGAACTATCTTCGGCAGGAATTACCGATGCTTGGCGCACCTGCTTGAGAAAGTCACGGACATCAGCGCGATCAAAGAATCGCTCGGTATTTCGCACCTGATATGGAATCTTCTGGCTATTCATTGCTCGTTCGACCGCGGAGAGTTGGTTATTGGTGCGGGCGAGAATTGCAATCTCTTGCGGTTCGACGCCGCTAGTTAATAACGCAGTTATTTGGTCAAGGATGCCGGTGATTTCACTCTGCTCATCTTTAAATCCTTCTACCGACGGCCTGCTGCCATGGCCGTTGTGGGCAACTAGCTCCTGCCCCATCGATCCGACCCGAAGAATCGAATTAGCGGCAAAGGTGATCTCAGGTGTTGATCGATAACCGGTGCTGAGGCGAATTACATCGGCATCTGGAAAACGTTGAGTAAAGGTGTTTAAGAAGACCGGCGTTGCACCAGCGAATGAGTAAATTGTCTGTGCCGGATCTCCGACCACGCAGATATCGCTGCGGGTGCCGAGCCAGGCGTTAATTAACCGTTGTTGTACCGGTGAAATATCCTGATACTCATCGACAGTGAAGTAGCGGTACTGGTTCTGCACTCGCTCGCGAACTTCGCGCTCTTCTTCCAACATCGCAGAGGTGAGAAGTAGAACATCTTCAAAATCAATCGCCAACTCTTGCTTCTTAATTGATTCATACGCGGTGTAGAGCTGAACAAGTTGCTCCGGAATAACTCGTGGCTTAGTCATTCGCTGTGAGATCTCATTGATGAAATCCTCTGGCGCTACCTGTGAGACCTTCGCCCACTCGATCTCAGTAGCGATATCGCGCATGAGCTCGCGATTATGCGTTGCAATCTCACCGGTAAGGCCAGCGCGACGGACCGCCTCTGTAAGAAAACTACCCTTTGAGGTAATTAAATCTGGGGTGCGACCACCAAAGACGGTTGGCCAGAAGAAGAGGAGTTGCTTGAGCGCCGCTGAGTGGATGGTGCGAGCTGCCACCGTCGGCACGCCAAGGGTGCGAAGTCGAGCGCGCATCTCGCCAGCGGCGCGCGCAGTAAAGGTAAGGGCTAGAACTTTCTGTGGATCCATCGTTCCGATAGCTGCTGCATATGCGATGCGATGGGTGATGGCGCGAGTCTTTCCAGTACCTGCGCCGGCGATTACACAGACCGGCCCACGTGTAGCGAGAGCTACCGCACGTTGATCGTCATCGAGGGCTTCTAAAATTGCTGCGGCATCGAGCGATGATGGCGTGAAGTCATCTATCGCCATGTCTCACCAGCTAATTTTTCGCGATCAAGCGAGGTATCACCGAGCCAACCTTCAATCATCTTTCGCGCAACGCTCACAGTCGGTGGTAGTAAAAGCGATCCATTTTCCGCGGCGGTTTTTAATTCAGCGCGAGAGAACCATTGCACTTCAGTGATCTCTTCACCATCTGGTCGCGTTTCCTCCGGGGCATCGGTAACTGCCTCAAATGCAATCATCACACTTGCTGGAAAGGGCCATGGTTGTGAGCCTAGGTACTTCACCTCACTCAACCGGACCCCAGCTTCTTCAAAAACTTCTCGAGCAACGCACTGTTCGAAGGTCTCACCCGGTTCGAGAAAACCGGCGAAGGTAGAGAAGCGACCATCCGGCCATACCGGTTGGTGGCCAAGGAGAATTCTGTCGGCGCGATCCTTAATTAAGACAATCACCGCTGGATCGGTACGTGGATGGTGTTGGCTCTCATCGCGATCACATTTGCGAGCAGCTCCTGCTAAATCGATTCGGGTAGGGCCACCGCACTTTGCACAATACGGATGTGCGTCGTGCCAATTCGAGAGTGCGATTGCATGCATAGATAGTTCAAGGTGTAACGGCGATAAGCTGCCCGATAGTTGGCGCAGCGTTAAGTAATCTTCAACTTCACTATCGACAACGCCAGATGCCCATGCGAAGTAGGGGGTCTGGGTCGCGAGATCGATGCCGAGAAAGTATCGCTCGCCACCAGTTGCATCTGCGGCGGTGAGAAAAGTTGGCCCATCCTGGGTGCTCCGGATTCGACCCTTACCAACCTCGATAATCGAGGCGCGCTGCCAGAGCTGCTCTATCTGGGCGGAGTCGCTACGGAGCTCGCCGGCGCGATCGATCAAGGATGGTCGTTGTGGGAGCGCGCTCATAGAGGGAAGGTTACTAGGCTGGCGCTATGCGCATCACCTCATGGAATCTCCTCCACGGCCAGAGCCTCAACCCGAGTGAGGCCACACCTTTTTCCACGGTGGCAGCTGGTCTTGAAAGCGATCTACTGGCGCTGCAAGAGATTGATATGAATTTAGAGCGCTCATCCTCAGTAAATCAACTCGCGCAGATCGCAGCTGCGATGAATACACCGCATTGGGGTTTTGCGCCGACCGTTCATGGCACCCCGGGAATTGATTGGCAAGCACCAGCGGCCGCCAATCGTCGAATCTTCACCAGTAGCGATCAAGAGTTGGGCTCACACTATGGCGTCGGAATCGTTTCAAAGATTCCGGTAACCAGCTGGTTGCGGCTAGAACTTGGTAAGGCGTGGATTGGTCTGCCGCTACTGATTGCAAATGAGAAAGGAAAGGTAGCGCCGTTCTATGTAAAAGATGAGCCACGCGTTGCCATCGCTGCAGTTTTAGAAAATGGGTGGACGGTGATTAATACCCATCTCTCGTTTGTACCGCTGGTCAATATCTTCCAGCTTCTAAAGATCACTCGTTGGGCGAAGAGGATTGCTAAGAGCCACTCCACAAAGGTGATCTTGGTCGGAGATCTCAATCTCCCATGGGGAATTCCAACTCGCATAACTTCATGGAAGCGAGCGACGCAAGCGCTGAGTTATCCATCATGGAAACCAGCAATCTCATTTGATTACATCTTGGTCCGACCAGAGCACTTTGATGCGCTCCATGAGGTCGAGCATCCATCAGTACATATCAGTGATCACCGCCCGATTTCGGTAGCGGTAAATTAACTTAAGAGCGCAATGAGTTCGTGCTCGCTCATTAAGTTGGTGCGGCGATCAGTAACTCCATTTGGTACGTAATGGAAAGCAGCGCTTATGTATTCGACTGGCGCTCCAGATAACTTCGCCCACGCCAATCGATAGATTGCTAACTGAATAGCTGAATCTTCATCGAGTACAGTCGCACCGGTCTTCCAGTCAACCACCTCAAAACCTTGCTCTGTCTTATAAATTGCATCGATTCGACCGCGCACTAGAGTGCCGGCGATAACAGTCTCAAAGGGAACCTCGACTGCAT
>JBEGTC010000066.1:0-9263 GCA_041179565.1 Actinomycetota bacterium | reverse complement strand
AGCGACGCAAGCGCTGAGTTATCCATCATGGAAACCAGCGATCTCATTTGATTACATCTTGGTCCGACCAGAGCACCTAAACTCGCTCCATGAGGTTGAGCATCCACCAGTACATATCAGTGATCACCGCCCGATTTCGGTAGCGGTAAATTAACTTAAGAGCGCGATGAGTTCGTGCTCGCTCATTAAGTTGGTGCGGCGATCGGTAACTCCATTTGGTACGTAGTGGAAAGCAGCGCTGATGGATTCGACTGGCGCTCCAGATAACTTCGCCCACGCCAATCGATAGATGGCTAGCTGAATAGCTGAATCTTCATCGAGTACAGTCGCACCGGTCTTCCAGTCGACCACCTCAAAACCTTGCTCTGTCTTATAAATTGCATCGATTCGACCGCGCACTAGAGTGCCGGCGATAACAGTCTCAAAGGGAACCTCGACTGCATATGCGCTTCGATTCGCCCACTCAGAGGCGAGCCAGGCGTGCTTAAGCTCTTCTAACGTGCGATCCTCCTCGATTGGCTGCAAGAGATCAAAATCGTCATCATCGAATATCGAAGAACCAGCGAGATGGCGTTCGACCCAGAGGTGGAATGCTGTTCCGCGCGATGAGTATTCATCGCGAGCACGCGGCATCGGTCTGCGCACGCTACGAGCAAAAGCTTGCGGATCGCGCTTCATCGCGATAATTGATGAAGGCGACATTCTCGCTGGACGAGGAATTGAGTTAGCAGCTCTGCCACCAGCAGCCGCTTCGGCGATGAGAGCTTGCGCATCTTCGACCCACGAGATTAATTGTGGATCCTGACCGACCTGCATCTCATCTAAATTAGCTGGTTGAGCGCTACGAACCTTGGCGATCGCGCTATCAAAGTCTGCGCGGCGCTTACCCAGAGGATCTCGCGGCCACTCGTGTGTTATCTCTACCCCTTCATTGGGATTGCGATCGCCATCGAGCGGTGGTTCGAGCTCGTCGATTACTCGACCAGATCGGCGAGCGATTTCTTCAACGCTGCGATAGAGAACTGAGGCGCGAAGTGGCTTTACTCCCTCGCCCCAATGAGATGCGCTACAGAAGAGATGTGATCGAGCACGAGTGACTGCAACATAGCCAAGGCGAAGCTCTTCGCTATATCGATAGGTTGCGCAATCGCTCTTATATTGATCGAGTACTTTCTTAGCATCTGCGTTGGTCGAAACCTGTGAGAGATTGAGTTGCGGCACTACATGGGCATCGCTACGAAGTTGAAATGGGATGAAACGCTCGTTAAATACCCAGTTTTCGGGGCTCTTAGAGGCAGTCGATGGGAAGGTGCCTTCGGTAAGACCTGGGATAGCTACGACATCCCACTCTGCGCCCTTCGACATATGGATGGTGAGAATCTGAACAACGCTCGAGTCGACTTCAGGGGTGCCAGCTTTGAGTCCGCTCTCTTCATCGCTGGCAACATCGAGCCAACGGATAAATCCACTCAGCGTTCCACCAGAGCGGGCAAACTTACTGGTCTCATCGAGGAAGCGATCGAGGTGTCGACGGCCGTGGAGACCTTCCTCACGCAACATTACCTCCGCCTCTAAATTGAGATAGCGCTCAATCTCAAGGACTAAGTCGGTGATTGAACCTGCAGCGCGCGAACGTAATCGGCGAAGATCTGCAGAGAATTGTGAGAGCCGGGCATAACCAGCCTGCGAGAAATCGCGCGGATTGGCCGAGTCGATCTCATCGAGAGCATCGATCAGCGAGCCGGCAAATTGATCATCGCTATCAGATGAGAGTGCGCTACCGGCGATGATGTTCTGCACCAGAGTTCGATTATCTGATCCCTCGCTCTTTGCCCGCTGTCGGGAGAATTTTCCAAGCGCTGCGATATCACGCGCACCGAGATTGATTCGAGGGCCGGTGAGATGGCGCATCAAAGCACCGCCAGCATCGGGCGAATCGATGACCTTTAAGAGCGCGACGATATCTGCCACCTCAGGAACGTGGATTAACCCACCTAGTCCAAGTACCTCAGATGGAATACCAGCGTTGGTGAGCGCCTCTTGAATTATCGCTATCTGGGCTTTCTTTCGGACCAATACTGCAAAAGAGAGATCATTGCTCTTCTTGCCATTCCTACCCCAGAGCGGAAGGAAGTATTCGACAATAGCTTGCGCCTCTGCCTCGAGATTTTCAAAGATGCCGCAGGTGAGATCGCCCGCGCCAGCGCCACTTCGAGGACGTAGCGGCGGTACATCGATAGCGCCGTCGCTACGTACCGATTCCGAGATGGCATTTGCTGCATCGAGAATGCTTACATCATTGCGATAAGTGGTCGATAAGTTGTACTGCTTCGCACCAGTGGCTCCCTCTGCCTTTGGGAAGTAATTATTAAATGCGCCGATGGTGCCAGCTGCAGCACCTCGCCAGGTATAGATGGATTGGCAAGGGTCACCCACTGCAGTGACTGGATGTCCGCCACCAAAGAGAGTCGAAAGTAGCCTCACCTGCGAGTGCGAAGTATCTTGATACTCATCCAGTAATACCACCGGATACTTACCACGTTCGATAGCGCTGACATCTGGGAATAGTTGTGCGATTCGAGCAGCTAATGAGATTTGATCATCAAATGAGAGCTGGCCACTGGTACGACGTTCGCTTAAGAAGCGCTCCATCATGGCGACTAATCCGCTGCGTTGTTGCGCAGTGAGGGCAGCTTTTCGGACCGAGTCATTTCCGCCGCCATCCATACGTGATAACTCGGCGAGTAATTTGTTATCTTCCTCGATAATTTGGTCACCAGTGACTTGGTGCTCAAGCGCTTGCGAGGTAAGGCCCATTAAATCTTCAACAATGGTCTTTACTGCGCTCTCATTTGAATAACCGTCTTCATCCCAGTTGGTGACGATTCGATGAGCCAACATCCAAAGAGCCGCCTCTCCCATCGGCTGTGAGTCGGCATCGATACCAAGGCGAATCGAGTGTTCAGAGAGAATGCGTCCGGCATAGGAGTGATAGGTAGTGACCGAGGTATCCATGCTGGAAAAGGGGCGTTCTATACCGCTCTGGGCCATCGCTTTGGCGAGCTGGCCGAGGCGCTTGCGAATACGTAAGTTGAGTTCGCCAGCTGCTTTCCTGGTAAAGGTAAGGCCAAGAACTTGATCGGGGCGAACGAAGCCATTTGCAACGAGATAGACCACTCGCGATGCCATCGTCTCAGTCTTACCAGAGCCAGCGCCGGCGATAACAACTGCCGGCTCAAGTGGATTGAGATGATTGCCGATTGCTCATCGGAGGGCATTGGAAAGCGTGGATCAATCAATTGAATTAGTCGAGCGACATCGCTTGGAGAGTAAATCTCTCTCATCTCTCTACTCATCCAATCACCGATCTTCCCTCGAGATGGACCGGGCACGATGTCTTGACTGGGCAATATCCACAGAACTCATTCTTCTTTGCAATAAACATCGGAGCCGCCATCTGATTGGCGATTGACTCAATCTGCGCTGAAACCTCTGTTGCATCTATAGGCGGACGTTCGAGAGCGGCAAGCTTCTGAGTCTCATGGCCGAGGAAGACTAGATGAGATCCAGAAACTTGAGGGTTTTCGAACTTCTTCTCAAAGCCATTGAGGATCACGCCGAGTTGGTAGCACGCTAATTGGAGATTAGCTTCGGCATCTTTCTTCGAGATTGCTTTACCGGTCTTAAAGTCAACGACAAAGAACTTGCCATCGCTCTCCACCTCAAGTCGATCAACAGTTCCAACAACTTTTGCTCGACCTAGAACGAATTCGAATTTGAGTTCGACTCCCTCGACTTGTCGTGTGTATTCGCGGTGGTAGCGAGCGAAACGTTCGAGCATTCGCTGTGCGCGTTGTAATTGGAATTTACTGATCCAACCGGTGGATTCGGTGATCAGCGGCCATGCTTTATCCAAAGATTGATAAAGGAATTCATCGCTAATATCAGGCGATTCCGCCTTCATCCGCGCATATTCGTGGATGACTGAGCCGAGAAGCTGGGCGGTCGAATCGCCATTGGAGCCGCCATTGCGTTCGAGCAACCACTTGAGGCCGCAGGTTTCGAAGGATTCGGCGGCGCTTGGGGAGATTGGAATCAACTCGCCATCGTCAAAGAGCGGCCCAGTAATTGATAGTGGCTGAACGCCAAGCCAGTTATTGGTATCGGCGAGTGGAATATCGGAGCTAGCGAGGGTGGCCAAGATAGATGCCGCCTCATCTGCCGCCTCGGTATTGAGCGCGCGGCGAAGCGATGCGACGAGCGCGCTCTGGGTTAGTGGTCGTGCGCCGTCAAAGGTAGAGGTGGTGAACTCCTCAGATTCAATCGCTTCATAGAAGAGCGCTGATGGCGCGTCTTCATCGCGATTGATCGCAGAGATATGGAGCTCTTCGCTGGCACGAGTTGTCGCTACATGAAAGAGGCGCCGCTCATCCTCGGAAAGTGATGAAGCGGTGATGAGGTCTAGTTCTACCTGAGCTAGCTCTTCACCATAGCGTTCGCGCTCAACGAGACGTTCTGCACCTAAGAGCGTGCTTCGCTGCTTTAAGTTTGGCCAGAGACCTTCTTGGATGCCGGCAACAAATACCCGCTTAAATTGCAACCCTTTAGCAGAGTGGACAGTGAGAAGTTCGACCACATCTGCTCTCACACCTTTTGTAGTAATTAAGTCTGAGACGATGTTCTCTTGTGCAATCTCGGTTAAGAAAATCTTTGGATGTGATCCCGGCATGCGATCGATATGGCGAGCAGCTGAATCGAAGAGTTGCACCATCGCATCGAGATCTCGATCTGCCGCGGCACCGCGAACTCCCCCGCGCAGCGCACTTCGCTGCCACGCCTCGGAAATTGATTGCCCCTCGCTATTCTCAGCCTTCGACCAGATAGCCCAGAGGAGATCATGGATAGAAGCGTTCTTCTTATTTAGCGCTGCACGAGCCGCCTCAAGTAGATCGTGCACTCGACGGAGCTCGGTCGCCTCGGCTATGGGAATATCTCCGTTATTAATGGCATCGATAATCATCTCGCTGCCGGTGCGTTTATCTTGCGCATCATCACGAGCCTTTAGGAGCGCGGTACGGATACGACGTAGTGAAATTGTGGTCGCCCCACCAAACTCAGAGAGCAATAGACGTTCGCAGGTATCGAGAGTTAAGCGCTCAACACCGGCGGCAATCCGTGCAAGGAGAAGAAAGGGAGCGAGAGCGGCATTGGTAGCAATCGCCTCACGATCACCCGCTACCGGAATACCGGTTTGACCGAGAGCTCGCCGAATCGCTGTTGCAGTGCTGTTGTGGGCGCGGAGAATAATCGCCATATCGGAGTACGCAATTCCGTGCATGAGATGGGCGCGCTTGATTTGATAAGCGATGTAATGCGCCTCTTCGCTCTCAGAGCGGAGCTCGACGGCGTACTTCGCCGGAGTTCCCCGATGATTGGTGGTGAGTGTAATTGTTGTGGCAGTCGGATAATTCGCATCAAGGTAGCGATTAACGCCATCTGGATCGGAGCCGCGAAAGCGCCCGACTGCTGATTGTGGATCTACAACGACCACGAGATCTGGGCCAGCGATAAGTTCGAGCAGACGTCGTTGTGCAGGATCGGTCTCATGGAACTCGTCGACCATCACGGTGGTGAAACGTTTGCGTAAGTGAGCGAGGAGCTCTGGGTTCTGATTTAAGTGGGCAATCGCAGCGTTGATGATTTCGGCTGGGTCGATTCGCATCTTTGAATCACTAGCCGACGAATCCATTCCGGCCGAGATCTCAAGATATTGCTGCCAGAATTTCGCCGCCGGTCCCCAGAAACGCTCATTGAGGCGATGGCCCTTCGCAGCGAGATCTGCCGGGGTGAGTTGGCGCTCGGTTGCGCGCATCATGAGATCGCGGAGTTCGCGGATAAATCCTTGGGTCAATAACGGTTCGCCACCGATAGCGCTCTGCTGAGAGCCTTCCTTTGCACGAAGATCTGCCGGCCACCAATCAACACCATCTTCGATATTGCCCTCAAGTAGCGTGCGAATAAATGTCTCTTGCTCAGCGCCCGAGATGAGAACTGTTTCGCGAAATGCATCGCCTGCGGTCATAGAGAGGATTGAGAATGCGAGCGCATGAAATGTTCGCGCGACTGGTTCTTGGGCGGTGCCGCCAGTAGCGATGACTATTGCATCTCGGATTTCAGATGCACGTTCGCGGCCAAAGGCGAGAATTAAAATTGACTCTGGAGTTGCACCGCTGCGAATACGATTGATCGCGCATTCGATCAGGGTGCTGGTCTTGCCGGTACCTGTAGCACCGCGAAGAATCAGCGGTGAGCCGCGGTGGGCGATAGCGGCTTCTTGGAGCGAATCAGGCTGGAGCTCTCGATGTTTTAGCGGCGCAGCAACGAGGCGGAGCTCGCTCCCTATCGACGCCTTACTCATAGAGCGAATTCAACCCTACTCAGGCGACAAATAAGGCTTACTCGCCCTGTTCCTTATTAAACCTGCGATATCCCCACCAGAGCGCAATGAAAATCAGAACCGCGCCAGCTTGGATGAGATGGGTCTGGTGAATGTGAAAGAAAGAGTGGCTCGAATCTTCATGAAGCTCTGGTTTCTTTGACGAAGGGGTGTTGAGATAGAGCTCATAACTGCCTGAGACCGGATGGCCATCGGCTGAAACAACTCGATAAGACACTACATAAGTTCCATCAAGATAATTCAGATCCGGAAGGGTCGCAGTGATTAGATTCTGGGAGACAGTCTGCATAATGTTCTCAATCTCAGTGCTATCTGGCGCAGTGATAGAGATGCTATTTGAATTCTTGCTCGCAGTAGAGCCAGCGAGCTGCATTAATTCATCGGTGAATTCAATCGTGATCTCTTTAGGCATCTCCGAGAGAGTGGACTTATAAGTTGGTGTGGTCTGGACTACAGAGGTGTGAGCAGAAGCGTTCGGATTAATTGAAGCCAGGGATAGAAAAGTGAGCACCAGGGCCGCAAGAAACCTTTTCGTCATTGCTTGGACACCTCTCCTTTTTGCGTGAGACAATTCCCCTGTGAGAACTTTACGTGCTTTCTCTGCGGCAAGCTCGCTACTGCTCACTTCTTTACTGGCACATACTCTCACAGGTGGAAATTCTGCATCACCTCTCGCCGCATGTTATCTGACTCTCATCTCAATCTTCATCGCCTCTCTGCTGAGCAGAAATAGCGGCGACCCATTTAAGGCAACCGTCGCGATTTTTATTGCGCAGAACTCTGGCCACTTTGTTTTGGGTGGAACAGCTCCAAATCAATCACTGATGTTTGCTGCACACCTCACTGCCGGAATCATTGGGTACCAACTATTACGTTTCTTCGACCGTACACTTCCATCATTAGGCGAAGTGTTTCTGCGATACCTCAGGCAGCATTGGCCTCAACTTTCAATCACTTTCGAGCTAAAAAAGTATCTAGCTGGGTATTCGTATCGGCCGCTGAGCCAAACATTATTAAACGTAAGTCACTCTCTTCGAGCGCCACCTGTTCTTTGAAATCTCAGAGCTGGAATCGATGGTCGATTTCAGTTAATTTGCAGAAATTTCAAATGAATTTAGAAAGAGAGAAAATGAAGAAATTAGTTATGTCTATTGTTGCGCTGATGGCACTTACCTCGTTGGCCGCATGCGGATCTGATGATGCAGCAGCTCCATCAATCGTAATTGAAAACCCAGTTATTCGATCAATCGATGCCGCCTCATATAAGAATGAGGAGACCGGCAAATTTATGACTGGTGCATTTATGACCATTACCAATAATGGTTCAGCAGATGTCACTCTAGAAGGTGGCGCATCCCCGGTTGCAGGCATCGTTGAAATTCATGAAGTTATCGACGGAATGATGCAGCAGATGCCAGAAGGTCTCGTCATCCCTGCGGGCGAGAGCGTGAAGTTGCGAATGGGCGGCTATCACGTGATGTTGCTCGAGTTGGCTCGCGAAGTTAAGGCCGGCGAAGAGGAAGAGATCACCTTGCGCTTTAGCGATGGCACCGAGCAGACCTTGGTCGCTCCAGTGAAAGATATTGCTATGGACGACGAGGTATACGGCGCAACTGGCGGTATGTAAATGCCGCTTCCAAAGCTAGCTATCGGCTTGCTTTCTATCGTGGTTGGCGGTGGCATATTTGCCACCGCCACTATGGTGGATCTCAAAGGTGAGCCATCTATAGGTACTGCAACTGAAGTTTTTTACGGTGAACACCAGAATGGAATTGCGGTAGATCGACAAGCCAACGCAACTGTCATCGCATTCGACATTAGGGCTGGCGTTGATAGATCCGCAATTGCTCGATTGATGCGCCTATGGACGGCAGATGCAGCTGAACTTACCGCCGGCCGAGCAATCATCGGTGATCCACAGATTGAGATGGCCGAGAATCCCGCGCGTCTTACTGTGCTAGTTGGCTATGGTTTTTCACTCTTTTCGAAGACCGGGATTGAAGGATCGTGGCCAATTCAAGAGCGCGGAATTCCTGCTTATCGAATTGATAAATTGGAAGAACGCTGGAGCGACGGCGACCTTGTCTTACAAATAACTGGTGACAACCCACAATCCATCTTTCATGCTGCTCAAGTTCTCGAGCGAGATGCTCAACCTTTTGCAACCGTACGTTGGCAGCAACGTGGCTTCTTAGATCCAGCAGGAATCAATACCGCACAAGTCTCCAGAAATCTATTGGGTCAATTAGATGGAACGGCGAATAAGAAGAACTCGAGTAAAGAGTTTGAAGAAATCGTCTGGGCTAAAGATGGTGCGCTCAAGGGCGGCACGACGATGGTAGTTCGAAGAATTCGCATGGATCTTGCTAAGTGGAATAAAGTCTCCACGGCAAGTAAATCTGCGGTAATAGGTCGCTCGCTCGATGATGGCGCGCTTATTGAATCGTCGAGTGTAACTGCGCATCAGAGCAGAGCTTTCGCTAAAGGCAGCGCTGGGATAATCAGAAGAGGCTTCAACTATGACGATAACTACCTTGCCGATGGCAGGCGAGATGCCGGTCTTATTTTTGTTGCTTTTCAAGCACAATTAAAGAACTATCTCGACATTCAAGCGCGCTTGAATGCTATAGATAGCCTCAACCGATACACGACACCGGTCGGATCAGCTCTCTTTATTGTTCCTGCTGGTCCTACAGAGGATTCTTATATCGGAGAGAAGTTCTTCTACTAGGACTGATTGCTCTTCTTCGCACGTGATGTTGCACGAGCACGTTCTGCGCCATCCAAAGTCACCTTACGGATACGC
>JBEGTC010000065.1:0-6041 GCA_041179565.1 Actinomycetota bacterium | reverse complement strand
TAGAGGATTCGATTAAGAGCGCTGAGGCTGAGTTGTGGCGAAAGAGCGATCCTGCCGCTAAGGCGCGCGCACAAGATGTCGTCAACCAGCTCGCTGAGTCGATTGCAAATTATGAGAAGGCCGCAGCCAAGGCAGAGAGCGCTGGCAATGCCAAGAAAGCGCAAGAGGCACGTGATTCTGCAGCAGCCCGTAAGGTTTGGCTAGCTGAGGCTGAGAAGTCTCTCGCTGAATTTTCGTAAGTTAGGTTCGATAAACATCATAAACGCCGTCAACACCTCGAACCGCCGCTAAGACAGAGTCGAGGTGTTTGGCATCTGCCATCTCAAAGGTGAATTTAGAGATGGCGACACGATCTTTCGAAGTACTTACTGCAGCGCTCAGAATATTGACATGCTGCTCGGAGAGAGTGCGGGTTACATCAGCTAGTAACCGAGCTCGATCTAGCGCCTCAATTTGAATATTGACGAGGAAGACGCTCGCCGCTCCAGCGAGCCATGAGACCTTTACTACCCGCTCCCCCTGATACTCAGTGAGGTTAGCGGCATTGCTGCAATCAATACGATGAACCGAAATACCAGATCCCTTGGTAATAAATCCCATGATCTCATCACCCGGAACTGGAGTGCAGCATCGGGCAAGTTTCACGAGGACATCGTCAACGCCCTCCACCTCTATAGCGCTGCTAGTTCGTTTGCCAACATGCTTTTCGGTAGGAATGACCTCTAACGATGGTTCGGGATGAGAATCCTCTACACCCATTGAAGTGATCAACTTATCAATCACTGAGGAGGCAGAGACATGCCCATCGCCAACTGCGCTGTATAGCGCATCGATGTCGGCGTAGTGAAGATCGTGAGCTAACTCCAAGAGCGCATGACCAGCAAAAATCTTCTGCAGTGGCAGTCCTGCCTTTCGCATCTGCCGGGCTATCGATTCGCGACCGGCATCGATTGCCTCTTCACGACGTTCCTTACTAAACCAGGCTTTTATCTTCGAGCGGGCTCTAGGGCTCTTTACAAATGAAAGCCAGTCGCGACTTGGGCCAGCAGAATCAGATTTGTTGGTAACAATCTCTACTACATCGCCATTATTGAGCTTCGACTCAAGTGGCACGAGCCGTCCATTGACTTTTGCCCCAGCACATCTAAGTCCAACATCGGTATGGACTGAGAATGCAAAATCAACCGGTGTTGAACCACCCGGAAGGGCGATAACCGAACCTTTTGGGGTGAAGACGAAGACCTCTGGGCTACCGAGATCGAAGCGGAGCGCTTCAAGGAATTCTGACGGGTCCTCGGTCTCTTTCTGCCATTCATGGAGTTGTCGAAGCCAGAGCATCTCGGGTGACTTCTGATCACCACCTTGCTTGTATTTCCAGTGGGCTGCGATACCAAACTCTGCGCGGGAATGCATCTCATAAGTTCGAATCTGAATCTCGATGGCCTTGCCGTTAGGACCTATCACAGTTGTATGAAGTGATTGGTAGAGATTGAACTTCGGCATTGCGATGTAATCTTTAAATCTGCCTGGGATCGGACTCCATCGCGCATGTATCGCACCAAGGACTGCGTAACAATCACGAACATCATTGACTAGGACGCGAATGCCAACGAGATCGTAAATGTCATTGAATTCACGTCCTCTTACCACCATCTTTTGATAGACCGAATAGAAGTGCTTCTTTCGTCCGGTTACCGTCGCTTCGATACCATCTCGGGTCAGATCGCCCTGAACCGCTTCAATAACTTCCTTTGTGAGCGCATCTCTCGATGGATTTCGCTCTGCCACCAATCGGGTGATCTCTTCAAACTTCTTCGGCTCGATAACTGCGAAGCTAAGATCTTCCAACTCCCACTTGATTGCGTTCATACCAAGACGATGCGCAAGTGGGGCATAAATATCTAGCGTCTCGCGAGCCTTTCGCTCTGCGCTCTCCGAAGAGACAAATCCCCAGGTTCTAGCGTTGTGCAGACGATCGGCCAACTTAATAACTAAGACTCGGATATCTCGGGACATGGCGATGACCATCTTCCGCACTGTCTCAGCCTCGGCTGTTGGGCCATAGGCGAGTTTGTCCAACTTCGTCACGCCATCGACAAGATTTGCAATCTCATCGCCAAAATCGCTCCGAAGTTGTACCAGTGAATAAGGAGTATCTTCAACTGTGTCATGAAGGAGCGCAGCAACCACAGTGGTGGTGTTGAGACCAAGTTCAGCGAGAATCTCAGAGACTGCCACTGGATGGGTGATGTACTCCTCGCCCGACTTTCTTAGCTGTCCAGCATGTGCAGCGTTCGCGGTTTCGAAGGCGCGACGAAGCAGAGCTTCATCAACTTCTTCGTAGCGCTCCTTAAGCGCCCCAATGAGTGGAGCGATTAGAGAGATATCAGCCATGAATGTGAAGGGTTACTTGCGACCCTTGCGCTTAGGTTGATTTCGTGGGCCTCGACCGGTGGATGGTCGAACCGCATGGACCTCAGCAGCTACCGGCGCTCCCCCACGTGCTTGAACTCGCTTTGCCAACGCAATCATCGCAGGCTCCTTCTCGCGAAGTGATGCCAAGAATGGCGGTGCGATAAAGATTGATGAATAAGTTCCAACGGCGAGACCGATAAAGAGAGCGAGTGAGAGATCCTTCAGCGTTCCTGCACCGAGCAGACCGGCACCTACGAAGAGGATTGCTCCAACTGGCAGGAGGGCAATCAACGAGGTATTCGCTGAACGAATGATGGTCTGATTGACTGCAAGATTTGCCGCTTGGGAGAAGGTGCTCTTACCTGAGGCCGCAATCGATTTCGTATTCTCGCGTACCTTGTCAAAGACAACCACTGTGTCATAGAGCGAGTAACCAAGAATCGTCAAGAAACCGATCACCGTAGCTGGTGTGACATCAAAGCCAATAACTGCATAGATGCCGACGGTAATAAAGACGTCATGGATCACTGCAACAATCGCTGCAATCGCCATCTTGGGCTCGAAGGCCATCGCTAGAAAGAGCATTACTGCAATCAAAAAGGCAAAGAGTCCATAGAGCGCCTTCTTGGTAATTTCCTTACCCCATGATGGTCCAACAATCTGAGTATCGATATCTTCCACTGAAACTGAGAAAGCTGATGCAAGCGCATCTTGAATTGCCGTTGATTGGGCAGAGGTTACATTTCCAGTCTGTATGCGCACCTTTGAATCGCCAACTTTCTGAACAATGACTTCGCCAGAGATTCCGGTTGATTCAACAACGTCGCGAGCTTGTTCGACGGTGACGGAGGCTTTATTCACCGTGTAAGAAGAACCACCCTTGAACTCGATACCCAAGTGGAGACCCTGAAAGATCAGCGCACCCAGAGAGATTAGGAGAAATACCGCTGAGATTGAGTACCAACGCTTACGGTTGCCAACGATATTAAATGAAGTTTCACCTGAATAGAGGCGACTTCCTAGACCTGATAACTGGGCCATACTAATTTCCCTCCACTACATCGGTAGAAACCTGTGACGATACTGCGCTCTTGGCGCCAATGCTCTTAGCTGAGAAGCCTGAGAGTGGATGGCCTGATGCGAAGAACTCTCGTCGAGCCAAGAGCGTAACGAGAGGCTTGGTGAAGATGAAGACCACCAATAGATCGATAAGAGTTGTAAGACCTAGCGTGAGAGCGAATCCACGAACTCCACCAACAGCAAAGAAATAGAGCAAGACCGCTGCCAAAATCGAAATCATATCTGCGACGATGATCGTGTGACGTGCTCGAGCCCAGCCTGATTCAACCGCTGAACGAAGTGTTCGACCCTCACGAGCCTCATCACGGATACGTTCGAAATAGACGATAAAGGAGTCAGCGGTAATACCGATTGAGACGATCGCTCCAGCGATTCCAGCTAGTGTGAGCGTGAAACCAATCGCCTCGCCCAACACTAGGAAGGTGAGGTAGAGAAGTGCTGTTGCTACAAAGAGCGAACCAACAGTTACAAGTCCAAGCGCTCGGTAGTAGATCAAAGAGAAGATAATCACGAGCAAGAGGCCGAGCGCACCTGCCAATAAGCCTGCCTCTAGCTGATCTGCGCCCAAGGTAGGTGAAACTTGCTGAACTTCTCCACGGTCGAAGGCGAGTGGAAGCGCACCGTACTTGAGGACATTAGCTAAATCTTGCGCCTCTGATTGGGTGAAATTTCCAGTGATCTGAGCGTTACCAGATGGAATTGGCTCATTGATCGATGGCGCTGAGACGACCAACCCATCGAGAACGATCGCAACTTGATTCTGCGGTGAAGGTAGCGATGTCACTCGAGTAGTAAGAGCGCCGAACGCTTTAGTTCCTTCACCGTTAAAGGTAAGAGCTACAGTCCATTGATTTCCGGCTTGAGTATCGATACCAGCCGAAGCTTTTGAAACTTGCTGACCGAGTACTTCAGCGGGTGCAAGGATGAATTTGCTAGTTCCGTTGCGATCACAAGCGACAATGGTCTCGCTCGGCGCATCAGCGCCTGTTCCCTGCAAGTTCGCAACATTGGTGCAGTCAAGAGCGGCAAATCTCGCATTGATATCTCCAGCCACACCTGAAGTTGGGGTTGCAGTATCAGTTCCGGTACCTGGCGTACCTGCGGCAGTCGCTAGGACCTGGCGGAAGCGAAGTTCTGCAGTCTGTCCGACGAGATCAACAACGCGTCGTCCTGAGTCACCTGGAACCGAGATCACAATCTGGCGATTTGTTCCACTGCCTTGCGCAGAGACTTCAGATTCGGCGACGCCAAGTGAGTTCACGCGCTGACGGATAATCGAGACCGCCTGATCAATCGCCTCAGAGGTGATTTTGTCGGAGTCATTAGAGGCGCGTGGTTGAAGCGTTACGCTCGTTCCGCCGCGGAGATCGAGACCGAGGCGCACCGAGGAAGCCCCTTGGACGAGAGCGGTAGCAACCAGGCCAACAATGATCAGCGCCAAAATTGCCAAGGCGCGAGCTGGGCGACCGGTGGTCTTCACAGTTTTATTAGGTGTGGACATAGGCAGAGAGTCTAGGCGCTACCCCGCCTAGGTGTCGAAAAGAGTCTCGTTTCGCGGCGGTGGCGTACGACCCAGATGGAGATAACCGGCATATGTTGCGACTCGACCCCTCGGGGTTCTGGCCATCAAGCCATTTCGAACGAGGAAGGGTTCTGCCACCGCTTCTACAGTTTCAACCTCTTCGCCCACCGCTATCGCCAACGTGGAGAGACCGACCGGGCCACCGTTAAAGCGATCGATGAGGGCAACGAGAACTGAACGGTCAAGTCGATCGAGACCTAGCTCATCTACCTCATAGATGGAGAGCGCCTCTTGCGCGTGGGTAAGGGAGAGCTCTTTAGCACCTCCCACCTGTGCATAGTCACGAACTCTCCGCAAGAGTCGATTTGCGATACGAGGAGTTCCTCGCGATCGACCGGCTATTTCGGCGACCGCTCTGCCGTCGATCTTTAGATCGAGAAGTGATGCGCTCCGTTCGATAACCTTTTCAAGTTCGGAACTTTCATAGAAATCAAGATGAGCGGTGAAACCGAAGCGATCTCGTAACGGTGATGGCAGCAACCCCGCCCTAGTAGTTGCGCCAACGAGAGTGAAGTGTGGCAACTGGAGAGGTATCGAAGTCGCACCCGGACCTTTTCCTACGATGACATCGACCCGGAAATCCTCCATCGCCATATAGAGCAACTCTTCGGCAGGACGTGAAAGTCGATGTATCTCATCGAGAAAGAGGATCTCGCCCTCAACCAACGATGAAAGGATCGCAGCGAGATCGCCGGCATGAGTGATTGCAGGACCACTTGAGATACGAATCGGCGAACCCATCTCCCCCGCAAGAATCATCGCCAACGTGGTCTTTCCCAATCCTGGCGGTCCCGATAGAAGTATGTGGTCAGCCGACGCTCCGCGGCTCTTGGCAGCGGTAAGCAATACACTCAACTGTTCGCGAACTCGATGCTGGCCCACAAACTCGTTGAGAGATTTTGGGCGAAGCGCAAGCTCTGCGGTGCTCTCCTCTGAGCTTTGCTTGCTCTTCTTCCCACTCTTC
>JBEGTC010000064.1:0-6107 GCA_041179565.1 Actinomycetota bacterium | reverse complement strand
TCTTCAACCAATTGGTATCTATAAGGACAGATAATGGCGAGTGAAAGGCTCCGATAAGATTCTTGCCCGCTGGTGAGTTGATTCCTGTCTTTCCGCCTACCGATGCATCTACCATGCCAGCAAGCGTTGTTGGAATCGCAACCCAATCTAGTCCTCGCAACCATGTGGCTGCGGCAAATCCTGCCAAGTCGGTCACGGTTCCCCCACCGATTCCAACGATGAGATCGCCTCGAGTGAATCCGGCCTCTGCCAATCTGCGCCAGATGTAGTCGATAACAGCAACGGTCTTAGCGGCCTCGCCATCTGGAACCTCAATCACCACAACCTCAGCGTTTGCGAAAGTCATGGTTGGCATAGAACTCTCCATAGCGGTCGAGTAGATAATCGCAACTTTTGATCGATTTGAAGTCAATGGCGAGAGATCGCCTCGCCAATCTCCCGTAATTCGAACGCGATAATCTCGCTCTGCTGATACCAGTATCTCTGCCATTTATCTTCCTCGGCTTCTTAGGTCGTAGGCGATTGCAATCTCATCGGTGAGCTCACGGACGCTCTTATTATCAACTTCGGCAATATACGATGCTATTGACTCATAGATAGGCGCTCGTTCATTCATTAGATTCTGCCACTGCGCTCGAGGATTTCCCATGAGTAGCGGTCGTCCCTGGTTGAAGCCGACACGATTTGATACCTGCGCTAGTGAAATCTTGAGATAGACGATAAATGAACCACTGGCTCGTAACGCAGATTGCGCGTCGACGCTTAGACAGGCGCCACCTCCCAGTGAGAGGACTGTTTCATCCTCTAGAAGCGCGGTTCTTAGGATGATCTTCTCTAACGCACGAAAGGCATCCTCGCCGTCTTCGATAAAGATATCGGAGATCTCACGACCGGTCTGTTCAATAATCATCAGATCGGTATCGCGAAAAGATAGCGAAAGATCCTGAGCCAAGGCCTGACCGATCGTGGTCTTACCTGAACCCATAGGACCAATCAGAGCTATTCGTGGCGCCATCTTAAGAGAAGCGAAGATTCTCTAGATATGCGAGGTAATTGCGACGAGTCTCCCCCACCGAATCACCACCAAATTTCTCAAGTACAGCCTCTGCTAACACCAGCGCAGCCATCGCTTCACCAACAACACCAGCCGCCGGAACTGCACAAACGTCAGAGCGCTGATTAATCGCCTTAGCTGATTCACCTGAGATTACATCGATAGTGTCTAGCGCCTTTGGAACTGTTGAGATCGGCTTCATTGCAATGGAGACGCGGAGA
Organism: Actinomycetota bacterium; assembly: GCA_041179565.1. GTDB lineage: Bacteria > Actinomycetota > Actinomycetes > Nanopelagicales > Nanopelagicaceae > Planktophila. Next base: position 4,832 of record JBEGTC010000064.1, on the reverse strand, counting down.
ACTTCACCATTAGACATTCCGCCCTCTGTGCCTCCTGCTCTATCGGTGCGACGAACGATCTTTCCGGCAGAGTTACGTTCAATCTCATCGTGAGCTATTGAACCGCGGCGGGTAGCGGAGGTGAAGCCATCTCCGATTGCAACGCCTTTAATCGCCTGGATACCCATCATCGCTGCGGCAAGTCTTGCATCAAGTCGGCGATCCCAGTGAACATGTGATCCAAGTCCGGGAGGAAGGTTGTACGCGAGAATTTCGCAAACTCCACCTAAGGTATCGCCATCCTTATGCGCGCTCTCAATCTCCGCCACCATCGCAGATGATGAATCAGCGAAAGCGCAGCGAACTGGGTCGGCATCGATTCGTGAGATATCAGTCGGTAATGGAAGCGGTGAATTCTCTGGAATTGAAACGCCACCGATTGAGACCACATGGCTAAAAATCTCAATCCCTACGCTCTGCTTTAAGAATGCTCTTGCTATAGCGCCGAGCGCAACTCGAGCTGCGGTCTCACGCGCACTTGCACGCTCGAGAATTGGTCTTGCGTCATCAAAATCGTACTTCTGCATGCCGACTAAATCAGCGTGGCCCGGGCGCGGCCGCGAGAGCGGTGCATTTCGGGCAAGATCTTTAATCTCTTCTATCGGTAGCGGGTCGGCCGACATAACCTTCTCCCACTTAGGCCACTCACTATTACCCACTTGAATCGAGATTGGTCCGCCTTGGCTCTCACCTAATCGAACACCACCCAAGATAGAGACCTTATCGGCCTCAAAGTTCTGTCGAGCGCCTCGTCCAGTTCCTAATCGACGACGCGCTAGATGGAAATCAATATCAGCGGTCGAGATCTGGATATGTGCCGGCATGCCTTCAATGATTGCCGATAGGGCTGGGCCATGTGACTCACCTGCTGTAATCCAACGCATGGCGGTATTGTCTCAGAAGAGCTCTCTCTCGCGCATCTCATATCGAGCGTGCCTCACATAGCGAGATTGGCGAATGAGAAGGGCGCCAGAATCGCCGGAGCTAGTGGGCAATTGGTCTTGATCGACCTCGATAACGCGAGAGAGATGAGCAGCGATAGCAGCGCCGTTGCGAAAAAACCCGCGAGGAAATCTCTTGAAGTGATGAGATCTCCCTGCAGGATCATGAGGGCAGCAACCAACTTGAAATCTCCCATACCTGCCCTTAAGCACTGACAGGCAAGAAGCGCTATCGCTATCCATATTAATGAGTGGGCGAGATTGCTCGTCTGAGGATTGAAGCTCAATAGGACGGCCAAGAGGGCGATAGATCTATTTGTGATCCGATGAGTTCTAACATCTCTCACTGCGATATTCAAACATTGACCAATAACGAGAGCCTCATACATAGAACGATGCTAGCCGCCTATACGATTGACGAACTTTGCCTGTGGATTATCGAATCGCCTTCATAAGTATTGGTCTGAGATGAGTGGCTAGAGCGAGTTCATCCAATTCTCGGTCGAGTACTAACTTTAATTGCGCAATCGCCTGATAGAGGAGTAACTCAATCCCACTAATGACGATACCGCCGGCATCTTGCCAGCGAGAAGCGAGCGGTGTCGGCCATGGCTTATAGATAACATCGAAGAGCAAACCGGAGCGACCATGAGTTACAGAATCTGCTAGTAGATCGGCAGCGCCCGCTGGTGTCGTATTAATAACTAGATCAAAGTCGCTGAAGCCAGGATCATCTACCCATCTCCTGTATTCGAGCGCGGATTGAGCCACAATGGATTCAATAGCTTCTCTCCTGGTACTACTGCGACCAAGTACAACTATCTCAGCCGTTAAACCATCGAGCGCGCCTACAGCAGCGCGAGCGGTACCGCCAGCACCCAAGATCAGAACACGTTCAAATTTCGAGTAGCCCTGATGTGCTAGCGCCGAAATTAGCCCAACGCCATCTGTACTTGTTAAGTGCCAACTCTCGCCCCGGCGATAGAGCGTATTTGATGATTGGATTTTCAAGGCGAAGGAATCAACTTCAACTGGCAGTTGGAGCGCCTCTTCCTTGAGTGGCATAGTGATCGAGAGGTAGTCAAAGTAGTTCATGTGGTCAGCAAAGAATTGACCCAACTCTCCCAGTCGAACCTCTCTCCGCTCATACTCCCCCGAGATATCGAGGAAGGTTAAGGCCTCTCGGTGGAGCAACGGTGATAGCGAATGTTCTATTGGAGAGCCAATCACAGAGCCCTTTAGCGTCGAATTGATTATCATTTACCAAACTTTCCAGCGCGCAGATTCTTTTTATACAGCACCTTCCACTGATTAAATATCTCTATAGAATCGGTGAAACGAGTATCTCCCGGTGCAACGGTGATGAAGAAGAGCCAATTACCTGGAGCCGGATTGATGGCAGCTTGCATGGCCTCCCGCCCTGGATTGTTAATCGGTCCTGGCGGAAGACCATATCGACGATAGGTGTTATAGGCGGAGTTAATTAAGGTTGATTTACTGCTAAGGAAGACTGAACCGCGGGTACCTTTGATGTAATGCACAGTCGAGTCGAATTGAAGCGGCATTCCTATAGATAGGCGATTTCGGATCACTTGAGAGATCTTTCTATAATCCTGAACATCACCTTCGGCTTGAATTAAGGATGCCACCGTTAAGAGTTCTTGTGGTGAGAATTTACCCATGGGCTCGGCCAAGCCGGCTTCTCTCAACTCTGTTAGCCCTCGCTTCACAATTGCATCGAGGATTGAATCTATACCTTCATTAGAGCCGAAACTGTACTGAGCTGGGAAGAGAAGCCCCTCTAAAGTTGAGTAACCAGACGGTAAGCTGACGTCTGCGAAACCTCGATTGACCTCCTCCGATGAGAAACCGACCTTGGCCAAACTCTCTTTAATCTCGCTGATCCACGCACCTTCGGGAATTGAGATGAGATTGGCGATACGCTTGCTATCCAATAGTTGATTCAGTGCATTAGCTGCACAAATCTTCCTGTCAATAAGATGAACACCTGGCGCGATCCGATTTGAGCGTTCATCGCCAACAGCTACACGGAAGAACGATTCATAGGATGCAGTAACGCCTTGAGTAAATAGCTTCTTGGCTATCTCAGAACCGCTCTCTCCTGCCCGTATATCAATTTCAATCGCGTCAGAGCTATCTGGATTGCAAGGAAAATCTGGCGCGCCACCTATACCTGGTTTGAGGAGGTAGATGAGTGCGATGATTCCAAGTGCAGCTATTACCCCCAATGCACCACGTAAGGTGTCACGATCAACTTTCATTGGCCAAACCCCGCTCTAAAATCGTAACTGCAGCCATGGAATCGATGAGTTTCTTTGATTCTTTGGAATTTTTTCCGGCAGCTTTTAATTTGGCTTGTGCATCGACGGTGCTCAAACGCTCATCGATAAAGACAATCGGCGTATCTGTAATCTTGGTCAGCTCCGCGGCGAATGAGCGAACCATCTCGGCAGATGATCCCTCGACGCCAGATAGTTGGCGAGGAAGTCCAAGGTAGATCGTCCGTGGTTGATACTCAGCGATCAAATTCGCCAGGAGCCGATCGAGCTTTGGATGCTTAGCTTCAAGAAATTCCAAGGGTGTGGCAAGGATTCCATCAGGATCGCAGACAGCAACTCCGATACGACTCTGCCCGTAGTCGAAGGCGATCCTTCGTCCTCGCTCCAACTTATTTTCCTGAGAGATGTGCCGTGATAGCTTCCAGCGCTGATGTGACCTTTGCGGAATCGGTGCCGCCGCCTTGGGCGAAATCGTCCTTGCCGCCGCCACCGCCACCCAAGACTGAAGAGCCAAGCTTGACCAATTCACCCGCCTTCACGCCGCTCTTGCGAGCTTCATCAGATACCGCCGCTACCAAGACCGGTCTTCCATTAGTGACGCTCACTAGCGCGATGACTGAGTTGGAGGCGCGATTGCGGAGTTCCAGGGCAATTTTTCGAAGATCATCGCCTGAAACACCATCGGCAAGTACGCCACCAATAAATGTGGTCATACCTATCGTGACTGCTTGCGATGCCAATTGATCTACGCTGGCAAGAGCTTGAGCTGAACGTACCGAGGCGAGCTCCTTCTCAATCTCTTTGATCTTGTCGAGAAGTCCTTGGATACGTTCTGGTAGCTCCTCGGTTCGCGCACCCTTGATGAGTTCGGTAATTGAGTTGAGCAGAATATGTTCGCGAGCCAAGAATTGATAGGCATCCGCACCAACGAGAGCTTCAACGCGTCGGACTCCGGCGCCAATAGAAGATTCACCAATCAACTTAACAACACCGAGCTGACCAGATGTGGAGACATGCGTTCCACCACAGAGCTCGCGAGCCCAATCACCAACGCTTACAACACGAACTTGATCGCCATACTTCTCACCGAAGAGCGCCATCGCACCGATCTTCTTGGCAGCATCTTGAGACATGACTTCAGCAGTGACTGCGAGGTTATCTAAGAGCAGCGCATTGACTCTTCCCTCAACTTCGCTCAAGACTCCAGCGGAGACAGCTCCGGTGGAAGGGAAATCGAAACGGAATCGACCCGGCGAGTTCTCGGAACCGGCTTGCGTTGCAGTCTCGCCAAGGATTTCGCGGAAGGCCTTATGGACCATGTGTGTTGCTGTGTGCGCGCGCGAAATAGCGTTACGACGTTCAATATCAATAACCGCATGCGCTGGTTCTCCGACTGTGACTTGACCGGCCAGGACACGTCCCCGGTGAACCGAGAGCCCCTTGACTGGCGCCTGGACATCAGAGATATCGATGATTGCGCCGTTGGCGAGAGTAATACGACCGCCATCGGCGAGCTGTCCGCCACCTTCGGCGTAGAAGGGAGTGGTATCGA
>JBEGTC010000063.1:0-6217 GCA_041179565.1 Actinomycetota bacterium | reverse complement strand
TTACTTCGCGCCAAAACCGAAGAATCCCTTTAAATATCTCCTGCCAGATCGCGGCGAGCGAATCCATGGTCGCGAACTTCCGTGGCCTGAACTCGATAGTGGGCTGCAGGGACGTGGCTGGATTAATCTCAATACTTCGCGCACAACACTCACAATCAATGACACAGTAATCGAGGCGCGTGGAACTGACGATGCCCATCTTGAGTTAGATGATTATTCATTGGTTGCCGGCGAAGCTGGCGCCTGTGATCTCGCTATCGGCGTTACCCACGCGCCATATTTAAGAGTGCTTGAAGGTATGAGTAAAGATAATCTCGACGTTATCTTTGCCGGACATACACATGGCGGCCAAGTTCGACTGCCCTGGCCAGGTGGATCAAAGGCGCTGACTACAAATTGTGATCTTCCAAATTGGCGAGCTCGTGGTTTAACACAAGTAAAGGGTGAGCCTTACCTCCATGTATCTGCAGGGATGGGAACAAGTCCCTTTGCACGGATTCGCGTAGCAAGTCCGCCAGAGGTTTCGTTAGTGACTCTTACTAGCCTTTTTTAGCAAGTAGTTCGATATCTGCATCGACCATGAGCTCGGCTAGCTCTTTCCAATGGGTCTTCGCCTTCCAACCAAATGCGTTAGCTGCCTTTGATGGATCTCCGATAAGTGCATCGACCTCTGTAGGGCGGATGTACTTCTTATCGGTCTCAACATGGTCTTCCCAATTGAGCCCAGCGTGTGCAAATGATGCTTCAACAAAATCACGAACTGTCGCACCGACTCCGGTGGCAACAACATAATCAGATGGCTTATCTTGCTGCAGCATCAACCACATTGATTCGACATACTCTTTTGCATAACCCCAGTCACGTACTGCATCGAGATTGCCAAGGAACAACTTATCTTGCTGTCCCGCCTTGATGGCAGCTACTGCGCGAGTGATCTTGCGAGTTACGAAAGTTTCACCACGACGAGGTGATTCGTGGTTGAAGAGAATTCCATTTGTGGCATGCATGCCATAACCATCGCGATAATTAACGGTGCACCAGTAGGCCATCAACTTTGCTGCAGCATATGGTGATTGTGGGCGGAATACTGATGTTTCATTCTGTGGTGGTGGCGTTGAGCCAAAGAGCTCTGATGTTGATGCTTGATAGAAACGAGTATCGACATCTGCGCTGCGAATTGCCTCTAGCAGACCAACAGCTCCAACAGCATCGACCTGACCGGTGTATTGCGGCATGGTGAATGAGACCTGCACATGTGATTGAGCACCGAGGTTATAGACCTCAGTTGGCTTGATCTCACGAATGAGGTTGGTCAGACCTACGCCATCGATGAGATCGCCGTAGTGGAGAAAGAGTTGTGGGTTCTTATCGTGTGGATCTTGGTAGATGTGATCGATGCGTGATGTATTGAAGGTTGATGAACGACGAATAAGGCCATGTACTTCATAGCCCTTAGCGAGCAAGAACTCTGCCAGGTATGAACCATCTTGACCGGTGACGCCGGTGATTAACGCTACTTTTCTGCTCATCGTCGTACTGCTCCCTTTGCTGTTGCATCGCGATACCAAGCGATAGTTGATGCAATTCCATCGCGCAATGAAATCTTTGGTGCCCAGCCAAGCGCCTTCGCCTTAGATACATCGAGAACTTTACGAGGAGTTCCATCAGGCTTCGTTGAATCCCACGCCAATTCACCCTTAAATCCAGCTAATTCAGCAACTAGCTCGGCTAATTCTTTGATGGTGAGGTCTTCGCCAGTGCCGATGTTGAGATGTTCCGATGAGTTGTAAGCGCTACCTAAATGCAGAACCGCCTGGGCCAAGTCATCAACGTGCAAGAACTCGCGCTTAGGAGATCCTGTTCCCCATAGAGTTTCAACAGGTGCGTTCTTCTCTGCCGCTTCTACAAAGCGACGAATAAACGCTGGCAATACATGCGAACCCTGGAGTTCGAAGTTGTCATTTGGTCCATAGAGATTCGTTGGCATTAACGAGATCCAAGTACGTCCATATTCTTTTCGGAATGACTTTATAAGTTCGATGCCGGCAATCTTGGCTACAGCGTAGGCAGAGTTGGTCTCTTCTAGCGGACCGGTAAGGAGGTACTCCTCCTTAATCGGCTGCGCACAATCACGAGGATAGATGCAGCTTGAACCGAGGAAGATGAACTTCTCAACGTCGGCAGCATGCGCTGCCTCCATCAAATTACTCTGAATTCGAACGTTATCGGAGAGAAACTCGACTGGGAAAGAGTTGTTTGCACCGATACCGCCGACCTTTGCCGCGGCATCGACGACGAGTGAGGGCTTTACGCTCTTGATGAAGTTAAAGGTGGCATCTCGATCGAGGAGATCCACAACTTTACGGCTTACTGGAATAACTTCATGGCCTGCCGCCTTGTAGGCCCGGACGATCGCTGAGCCGGCGAGGCCAGTGCCACCGGCTACAACGATTGTCATGTAGGTGAGTCTACTTGGTGAATTCAACCGCCAAGAGCTCTGCAATTTGTGCCGTGTTGAGCGCAGCGCCCTTACGCAAGTTATCGCCGCAGACAAAGAGATCTAGTGACATTGGGTCATCGAGGCTCTTACGAACACGACCTACCCAGGTTGGGTCGGTGCCGACAACATCAGCTGGAGTTGGGAACTTATGGTTCTCAGGATCATCAACCAGCTTTACTCCAGCAGCGTTCTCAAGAATATCTTGAGCGGCCTTTCGTGAGGGCTCCTTGGCAAAGGTTGCATGAACAGTGAGCGAGTGAGTCGTGATTACTGGAACGCGAACACAGGTTGCAGAGACTTTAAGGTTTGGCAGACCGAGAATCTTGCGAGATTCGTTGCGGACCTTGAGCTCTTCAGATGAGTAACCATCTTCCTTGAGCGAACCAGCCCAAGGAACAACGTTCATCGCAAGTGGCGCTGGGAATGGGCCGTTATCTTTAATGACGTTACGGAGATCTCCGGCAACGTCGCCAACAACTTTTCCAGCAACTTGATCAATCTGAGCGCGCAAGGTATCGATACCTGCTTGACCAGCGCCAGATGCTGCCTGGTATGAAGAGACTACAAGCTCTTTGAGTTCGTATTCGCGGTGGAGTGCGCCCATCGCAACAATCATGGAGAGTGTTGTGCAATTTGGATTTGAGATGATTCCGCGAGGGCGGTTCTTTACATCTTGTGGATTGACCTCAGGCACAACAAGTGGGACATCAGCATCCATGCGGAATGCACCAGAGTTGTCGACTACGACTGCGCCGCGTGAAGCTGCAATCGGCGCCCACTCAGCTGAGACCTCATCTGGAACGTCAAACATTGCAACATCGATTCCATCAAATGCCTCTGGTGATAGCGCTACAACGGTGAGCTCTTCGCCACGACAGATTAACTTCTTGCCAGCGCTACGTGCCGATGCGATGAGTCGAATCTCGCCCCATACATCTGGTCGCTCAGACAAAATACCGAGCATGACTGTGCCAACAGCACCGGTCGCTCCTACAACTGCAAGTGATGGCTTCTGTGTCATCGTCCGGTACCTCCATATACAACTGCCTCGTTCTGATCTGAATCGAGGCCAAAAGCAGTGTGGGCAGCACGCGCTGCGCGTTCGAGGTCACCCTCGCGAATGATTACTGAGATACGAATCTCTGAAGTCGAGATCATCTCGATGTTAACGCCAGCCTCTGCCATTGCGGCGAAGAAGGTTGCAGTAACACCTGGATGCGAACGCATTCCTGCGCCAACCAATGAGAGCTTGCCGATGGTGTCATCGTATTGAAGCGATGCAAAACCAACTTCACCCTGAATCTTCTTGAGGACAGTTGTTGCCTCTGCACCATCTGCCTTAGGGAGTGTGAATGAGATATCGGTAAGTCCGGTTGCCGCTGCAGATACGTTCTGGACAATCATGTCGATATTGAGATCGTTATCGGCGAGCGCTTGGAAGATGCGCGCCGCTACACCAGTGCGGTCTGGGACACCGACGATCGTGATCTTCGCCTCTGACTTGTCGTGTGCGACTCCGGCGATGATTGCTTGCTCCATGGTGCCTCCTTCTGGGTGGTTTTCAACTACCCATGTTCCCTCTAGTGGTGAGAAAGATGAACGTACGTGAATTGGTAAATTGAAACGGCGTGCGTATTCGACGCAACGTAAGTGAAGAACTTTCGCTCCAGCTGCTGCAAGCTCGAGCATTTCTTCATAGGTGACGGTATTAAGTTTGCGTGCAGCTGGAATCGCACGTGGATCGGCAGAGAAGATTCCATCGACATCGGTATAGATTTCACAGACATCTGCTTCAAGCGCTGCTGCGAGCGCGACTGCAGTTGTGTCCGAACCGCCGCGGCCAAGAGTTGTAATGTCATTTGTATCTTGCGAGATTCCTTGGAAGCCGGCAACGATTGCGATAGATCCAGATTCAATAGCTTCACGGATACGACCTGGAGTCACATCGATGATGCGCGCCTTGCCATGGGTCGAGTCGGTAATAACGCCTGCCTGTGATCCGGTAAATGAGAGCGCTTCAAAACCTAAGTTGTTGATCGCCATAGCAAGGAGCGCCATTGAGATTCGCTCGCCAGCGGTGAGCAACATATCGAGCTCGCGCCCTGGTGGGATTGGGCTAACTTGATTGGCGAGATCGATGAGTTCGTCGGTGGTATCGCCCATTGCAGAGACGACCACGACGACCTGGTTGCCCGCCTTCTTCGTCGCCACGATTCGTGCAGCAACGCGCTTCATACCCTCGGCATCAGCGACTGAGGAACCACCATATTTCTGAACGATTAGCGCCATGGGTTAAGTGTGAACCCCGAGAGAGATACGCGCTAGCCGAATTTAGGATTTTCTCAATATATGAAATAGGGTTCTATCCATATTGTGAGACAAATACCGCTTAGAGGTTGGTTCGCCCCTCAAAGGCGCGGCCAAGGGTGACCTCATCGGCATATTCGAGATCTCCACCGACCGGCAAGCCCGATGCTAAGCGGGAGACGTTGATCCCCATCGGCTTAATCAGACGGGCGAGATAGGTCGCCGTCGCCTCGCCCTCAAGGTTGGGGTCGGTCGCCAAGATGATCTCGGTAATAGTGGAATCTGAGAGACGTTGCATCAGCTCGCGGATACGCAACTGGTCTGGGCCGATGCCATCGATCGGACTAATTGCGCCACCGAGGACGTGATACTTGCCGCGGAATTCGCGAGTGCGTTCGATCGCGATGACATCTTTTGATTCTTCAACAACGCAGATCTTTGAGGGATCGCGACGCGGATCGCGACAGATGCGGCATTGCTCTTCCTCTGAGACATTTCCACATTCACTGCAGAACTTAACCCGATCTTTAACGGTACGAACTGCCTCGACCAATGAATCTGCAATCTCAGAATCAGATTGCAAGATATGGAAAGCGATGCGTTGGGCAGACTTAGGGCCAATGCCTGGCAAGCGACCTAGCGCGTCGATCAGATCTTGAATCGCACCTTCATACATTCCGCTAGACATTAGTCGTGCTTCGTTTCGCTAATGATGGTGGCACCGAGTTCGGCCGCTAAGAGCGCAGCGCCACTGAGCTGTGTTGGATCAGTTGGCGCTTCAGTGGTGCGCTGTGCGCGCGCCTCAGGAGTGCTGGTCGTATCGATACTTGGATCAACTGTTACCTCAATCTTGCGATCAAGCCCCACTACTTCAATAAAGGCATCGCGAAGGATTGCATCAGATTCGCTACGGATAAATGAATCTCGAGCACCCGCATTAACGATTCCAATAGTTATGTTCTTCTCATCAACGCCGAGAATCTGTGCGCTAGCGCTCAGCAGCGACCAGGTTAAGCGACGACGCTTCTTTACATTTTCAATGACTTCAGGCCACATCCGACGTAACCCAGCGACATCAATAGAGTCAATCTTCTTCGCTGGTTCAGCTTGGCTCTTCTCAACGATCTTCTCTTCCGGCTTACTCTCTCGAATCGCCTCAGCTGTTATTGGCGATACATAATCAGCTGGATCAACTTCCTTACTCGAAGAAGATTGAGTGAGGCGAGGCTCTGTCGGAACGATAGGGCTCGGCGTATCAATCTTCTTCTGGGGAGTCGTTGAAGGCGCAATATTTTCTACTCGTTCGAGGCGTTCGATCCGTGAGAGCAGACCTGCATCTGAGTTGTCGCCAATAGGCAACAAGATACGGCCACAGATAAGTTCGAGAATCAACCGTGGCGCAGTCGCTCC
>JBEGTC010000062.1:0-6224 GCA_041179565.1 Actinomycetota bacterium | reverse complement strand
CACGCAGTCGGAATTGTCGATCCCGAGACTGGGCTACCGGTAAGTCAGAGCAAACTCTCATGGACCGATGTCTTCGCCTCTGAATTGATCGAAGTTGGTCACGCCCGCCCTGAGGTTGTTGCGATCACCGCTGCAATGTTGGGTCCAACAGGGTTAGATAAGTTCCAACGCGAATTCCCGACGCGAACTATTGATGTCGGTATCGCAGAGCAGCATGCAGTAACTAGCGCTGCCGGCCTTGCATTTACTGGTATTCATCCCGTTGTAGCGGTCTATTCCACCTTCCTTAATCGAGCCTTCGACCAAGTTCTCCTCGATGTGGCGCTCCATAAAGCTGGCGTTACCTTTGTTCTTGATCGTTCAGGTATCACCGGTGACGATGGACCATCTCATCATGGCATCTGGGATCTAGCACTTACTGGAATCGTGCCAACGATGGAGGTGGCAGCCCCTCGCGATGGCGCCCGTCTGCGCCAAGCTCTTCAAGAGGCGGTGGCCATTAGCGATCGACCAACGTTGATTCGTTTTCCAAAAGGTCCAGTCCAGAGCGATATTCCAGCCTTTGAGAGTCGAGATGGCATCGATATTCTCTATCGTGGTGAGAGCGCAGATGTTCTCTTGGTCAGTATCGGTGCGATGGCAGCGATGGCGGTTGAGGCAGCGTCACAGGCCTACCGTGAAGGTGTTGGCGTCACTGTTATTGATCCTCGCTGGGTCAAGCCGTTGCCGGCTTCGATTGTCACCTTAGCGCGGCGATATAAGAGCATCGTTGTCCTTGAAGATGGCGTGCGACATGGTGGAATCGCGTCGACGCTCTCTGAGATGCTCCGAGATGCGCGAGTAGAGATTGCGATTCATAGCATTGGCGTACCGCTCGAATTTATCGAACACTCTAAGCGCGGTGAGATTCTAGAAGATCTAGGAATCACGGCTCAGAATATTGCTCGAGAGATTGTGGAGTGGAGCTCTACTTCAGAACCGATGCAATTCCCGGAGCATGAAAACGCTGACCGCACACAGACTCGCTAATTCCTTCGCGATCTAAGAACGGCAAGATTCCACCTAGGTGCATCGGCCAGCCAGCGCCGAGTAACATGCAGAGATCGATCTCAGCAGGAGTTGCAACAACGCCTTCATCCAGCATCATCCGCGCCTCTTCTGCCAGCGCCCGAAGAGCGCGTTCGCGAACTTGTTCAGCGGTAGATGGCGTTGATCCCTTATGGATGAGAGCGAGAGCTGCGGGGTTAGGTGCGAAAGTTCCATCTTCGCTCTTAATGTAGAAAGTCTTAACGCCCTCCTTCACCATCGCCTGCATCGTAGGTGAGATGCGATAACGAGGGCCAAGGTTTTCGTGGAGCGTCTCTGCTACATGGAGTGCAACACCTGGACCAACGAGGCCGAGTAGTTCAAATGGAGACATTGGGAAGCCAATGGTTCGCATTGCATTATCGGCGACAGCTGGATCGGTACCTTCATCGACGGCATCGGTGATCTCTCCCATAAAGCGAGTGAGTAGTCGATTAACAACGAAGCCAGGGGCATCTTTACAGATAATCATCGTCTTCTTAAGTGCTTTACCGACCTCCACTGCAGTGGCAGTTGTTGCGTCGTCGGTCTTAGATGTGCGCGCAACTTCGAGAAGCGGCATGATCGCAACCGGGTTGAAGAAGTGGAAGCCAACTACTCGCTCTGGGTTCTGCATCCCTTCGCTCATTCGCTCGACTGAGAGCGAGGAGGTATTTGTGGCTAAGACGCACTCGGGGGAGACGATAGATTCGAGTGATTTGAAGAGATCCTGCTTCAGCGATAACTCTTCGAAGATAGCTTCGATAACGAAGTCGCATCCGGCGTAAACGCTCTTATCGGCTGAGCCAGATACGAGCGCATCTAAACGAGCAGCGCTCTCTGGGTGCATCCGCTTCTTCTCAACCAACTTTGCTAATTCGGCGCGGACCCAAGCAACGCCCTTATCTGCTCGCTCTTGATCGATATCGGTCATAACAACTGGGCACTTGAGATTGCGAACGAGAAGAAGCGCTAACTGAGATGCCATCAAACCTGCACCGACAACGCCGACCTTAGTCACCTTACGAGCAAGGTTTGATTTAGGAGCTCCTTCAACTTTCTTACGTTTCTTCTGAATCATATTGAAGGCGTAGAGCGATGCGCGGAGCGGGTCAGACATAACTAGGTCGGCGAGAGTCTGGTCTTCAGCATCGAAACCTTCACCGTTGCTATTGTGTTGTGCTGCTGCGATGAGTTCGAGCGCTCGACGAGGCGAAGCGATATCTGCTCCGCCAAATTTCTTGGCAGCGGCAGCTCGACCAGTTGCTAGCGCGCTCTCCCAAGTTGGATCGTTTGAATAATCTTTACGTTCGATAGTGCGGCTACCGTTGAGAATCGAGGCGGCAAAGGCGACCGACTTCTCGAGGAAGTCAGCTGGCTCAAAGACGGCATCAACAACACCGAGTCCGAGTGCATCCTTCGCCTTCATCATGGTGTTGTTATTAAGGGCGTTGAGAATAATTACTTGGACCGCCTTCTCTGGTCCAATTAACTTTGGCAGAAGGGTTGCGCCGCCCCAACCTGGAACCAGGCCAAGGAACACCTCAGGGAGAGCGGTAAATGCAGTTGAGGCAAGGGTGCGGTACTTAGAGTGGAGACCGATCTCTAAACCACCGCCGAGCGCGAGGCCGTTGATGAAAGAGAAAGTTGGAATATCAATCTCACCGAGGCGGCGGAAGACATCGTGACCTAACTTGCCGATTGCGAGAGCTTGATCGCGATCAGTAAGGAATGACATCGCACTGAGATCTGCGCCGGCGGCGAAGATAAATGGCTTGCCAGTTATCGCAATCGCCGATGGGCTATGTGAGATGGCCTCGGTGATAGCCGCATCGAGTGAGGCGACCGATTGTGGGCCAAGTGTGTTTGGGCGCGTGTGATCTAGCCCGTTATCGAGGGTAATGAGAGCTAGTGAGCCGTTAAAGCCAAATGGAGATAGATCGATATCGCGGACTTTGGCGAGAGTTACAACTTCTTCAGGAGCTCCCTCTGGCAGGGTTAGCGCTGTTGTCATTTACTTTCGACCTCCATTGAAATGTGGGTTCTCCCAAATAACTGTGCCGCCCATACCTAAGCCGATACACATTGTGGTCATGCCATATTGAATCTCTGGGTGGGCTTCAAAGGTTCGACCCAAGTTGATCATAAGTCGCACGCCAGAAGAGGCGAGTGGGTGTCCTACCGCAATGGCGCCGCCATATGGATTGACGCGTGGATCATCATCGGCGATACCAAAGTGCTCTAAGAAAGCGAGAACTTGAACGGCAAAGGCCTCATTGATCTCAAAGGCGCCTATATCTTCGATGGATAGCCCGGCCTTTGCCAACGCCTTATGCGTTGCGGGAACTGGTCCATATCCCATTACCTCTGGCTCGACGCCGGCGAAGGCGAAGGTGACCATCTTCGCTTTGATAGAGAGGCCAAGTTCATTCGCCTTCTCTTCACTGGCAAGGAGCGCGATAGTTGCACCATCATTGATACCTGATGAGTTGCCGGCAGTTACTCGTCCGCCGGGACGGAATGGCGTCTTGAGTCCAGCCAGACCCTCCATAGTGGTTGTTGGTCGAGGTCCCTCATCCACTGAAACTATTGTCCATCCGAGTTCAGCATTCTTCGCCGCTGTCGGAATTAAATCTCGCTGAATCAACCCTGCTTCATATGCTTTCATCGTCTTCATCTGTGAGTTATATGCATATCGGTCGGTGCGCTCTTTAGTGAGAGTAGGGAAGCGGTCATGCAATCTCTCTGCAGTTGCACCCATCGACATTGCATCGGTGTCGACGATCTTCTCTGCTAGAAAACGAGGGTTGGGATCCATCAACTCACCGATTGGGTGGTTTCCCATATGTTCGACGCCACCGGCAAGGCCAAGATCAATTGCGCCCATCGCGATCTGACCAGCGATGCTCGTTGTCGCGGTAAGCGCACCAGCGCACCAGCGGTCGATGGAATATCCAGGAACTGTATTTGGAAGACCAGCCAAGAGCGATGCGCTTCGACCGATATTCATTCCTTGATCACCGGTCTGGGTCGCTGCGGCAATTGCAACATCTTCGATCTGGTCGAGAGCAACCTTTGGATTGCGTTCGAGTAAGCCGCGCATCGCTCTGATAAGTAGATCATCGGCGCGGGTATTTACAAAGGCGTTCCCCGACTTTCCAAAGGGGGTGCGAACGGCATCGACGAGGACGACTGTGCGAGACATCTAGAGCTCCTTGCTCGGGCGGTAAGGCTTTTAGGTTACCCGCCGGTAGCCTAAAACGCTACGAGGTTGCGCTACTTTCTTCGCCACCTTCATCTGACTCTACCGCCTCAGGTAACTCGAGCGCCTCTCTCTCTTCGAGCGCTTTCGCGAAGATTGGTTGAGCGATCTCTATCTGCCAAGGGCGGGCGCCGAGTTCGCGAAGAATTGTGGCGATATCAGCCTCAGCCGGCCTCCGCCAAGCGATCTGGCGAATCAGCTCAGGGGAGAGGAGGTTCTCAACTGGAATCTCGAGCTCGGCCGCCTTAAGCGACATCTCATGGCGAGCATGTGAGAGCGGAATGTAAGCCTCTGGAAATCTATCTCGCCAGAGTTTGATTGGTGGAAGGGCATCGCTCTTTAGGCGAAGCGGAGGTAGCTCATCCTCAGGCAGCTCGAGCGCTGCAGCGATCGCCTTAAGCCAGCGCGGTGTGTTCTCGAACCAACGAGCGCGTAGCCCAATTGGTTTGAGAACTTTCTCTAGATCTCGCTTCGTAAGGATAGGAGCGCTCTCACAGGAGAGGGCGACCGTTGAGATGGCGAGGTCGGAGAAGATCCTTCCAGGCGAAATATCGAGATGGGCGGCGAGATCATCTCGCGCCTCCCAGAGCGCCTTAACCACCGCCAACTGCTGACGTCGCTTCACCTTATGTATTCCCGTGGTGCGTCGCCATGGATCGATTCGCTTAGGAGAAGGCGGTGCAGCCAATATGGCAGCAAATTCTTCTCGAGCCCATCGCTCTTTGCCCGCTGCTTGGAGAAGTTTCTCAATCTCGCCCTTGAGTTCGATGAGCAACTCCACGTCGAGGGCGGCGTAGTTGAGCCAATCCTCGGGTAGGGGCCGAATTGACCAATCCTGTGCTGAGTGTTCCTTTGTCAATCCAATATTGAGTAGCGACTCAACGAGCGCACCGAGACCAACGCGCGGTAAACCAACTATTCGGCCGGCGAGTTCGGTATCAAATAACTTCTGCGGATTAAGGCCGAGTTCTCGCAAGCACGGTAAATCTTGTGTGCTTGCATGGAGTATTACCTCATCATCCCGCCAGAGATTGTTGAGTTCGGTAAACAGTGGGTTATCTGCTCCAAATGGAATGGGATCTAAAAGATGGAGGCCACCGCCAGTTCGTTTGATTTGAATCAGATATGCACGAGCGCTATACCGATAGCCAGATGCTCGTTCGGCATCAACGGCAAATGGTCCGGTACCTGCTGCAAGTTCGCGCAACATCTTTTGGAACCGTTCCTCGGTATCTACCAAATCCGGTAGTCCAGCGTAAGGAGCGGTGAGGAGTTCAGCCACGGCGACGTGCGGCAGAGATTGAAGCTACACCCTCTGCAACTGGTGGAAGACCAGCAACTTCACTAATGAAGTTGCACCAAGCTTGAACATGGGAAAGTAGTTCATCGGGTGCGGTCAAGATTGGTGACCACGATGCTCGAATCTCAATCTCGGATTCATCGTGGCGTGCGGATAATTTGCCAAACGAAGCGCTCGATACTCGAGTCACTGTTCCAGATGGCGCGCTATAGAGCGCTTGTGCATCTTGCAAGCTATCGAGAAGCCAGTTCCAACCAACCTCTGGAAGTAGTGGATCTGCCTGCATATCGGAATCAACAGTTGCTCGCATAAAGGTGACGCATCGATATTCACCATCCCAAGTATCTTGTCCGCCTGGTTCATGAAGAACTACAAAGCGACCTGATGCGAGTTCGTCCTCTTGATCTCCAATGAGACCATTTGATAAATCTGCGGTAAATGCAAATGAGTATTGCGCCAACTTCTGTGGCGCAGGAACTTCCTCTAACTCAATCTCAGGGCGAGGAGTAAATTCACGGAGCAGCTCAATCATCTCTTCGAAAGTGAATTTAGGTTTCGCGCTCACTGACTGATTCTAAAGTCGACCCCATCTATTCG
>JBEGTC010000061.1:0-6528 GCA_041179565.1 Actinomycetota bacterium | reverse complement strand
ACCAGCAGGACCTTGTGCGCCAGCAGGACCAGCAGGACCTGCTGGACCAACTTCACCTGCTGCACCAGGCGCACCAGGAAGTCCATCAACGCCATTCATTCCATCTAAACCATCTTGGCCAGCAACGCCTGCCACACCTGGTGGGCCCTGCGGACCTACTAGAAGAGCAAGAACTTGATTGAGATTTGCAGCAGCTGCCTTGGTATCGAAGAGATACTCCTGTGAGTTCTCAGGCTGAGTGGTCTCTGCATATGCTTCTTCATGGCTTCATTATCTCCGAGTTGGCATCAAAAGTGAATTTTTCTTCATTTGATGAGTGAATTGAGCTATAAATTGCGTGGAGGGCCGGGGCAACTGCCGCCACTACCAGTATCAGATTGGCTCGTTGATCGACGAGCAAGGGCTGCTGCGAGATTTCACGGAAGGCGATAAAGGTCACGCCGGAGATAACGGCAGATTCCAAGAGGATATTTCGCTGGATACGTTCGATCTTCAAGCGAGAGATTTTATTGAATCGAATAAAGACCAGTAGGTATGGCAGTGAAAAGAGCAGCGCAACAATCGCTGCATGTGCGGCAGACTCGGTCCAGATTACGACAAAGCCAAAGATTGAAGCGAGGACAAGTAAGCCTGTGATTGGCGAACTAACTCGTGCGATGAGGAATGATTCATCGCGAGTAATAAAGTCACGTTTCGAATCAAGTACTACGCCATCGGCGAGGCCACGAACGGCAAGGAGAGCGAAGACAATAAGTATCTCTGACATCGAAATGGTACGAATCTGATTCTCAATATAGATAACGCTGCTGACCAAGGCATGGCCTAGATAGAAGACTGCTGCACCAACTGCGCTCGAGCCGAGAACTCCCAGAATTTTGATTGGATCTTCTCCAGCGGTTTTCTTAAATGTGAAGTCACGATTGATGGTCTCGCGCAAGAGCGCGGCGAAGAGCGATGGACCAATCCAAGCAAAACCGATTGCTAGCGCAATCAAAAGATCTCTTACGCTGGTGATATTTCCGGTCAGGAGTTGGACCGCCCAGAATCCTAAAGTAGCTGCAACTCCGGCGACTGCATCAAAGATAGAAATTGCAAGGATGAGAATAAATACCGTCATTGGCGTTGTTGCAATGCCATCGTTACGTAAGACCTCAATACCGGCAATCACTCCACCCATCAAACCTACGAAGGGACTCAAGCCGTAGTACGCATTTGAGAGTCGCTGAGCGAGTTCACCTTCGCGGATAAGGAGGAAGCGCGGAAGAGATGGCCTGAGCGCGAGGAGCGATTGAGTACGTAACCGCAGTGGCGCTTTCTCTAGGCGCTTCCAGAAGTTCTCAGGTGCATCGAAGATTGGATCGGTTAGCCGTGGCAATATCTGCGCGCTTCTAAATGGGATAAAGGTGTATTTGCGGCCACGAATGGTGGAGACGATTCCGGTGAGGAAGACGAAGATGGCCAAAATAATAGTGAGGTCAAATAAGTTTGAAGCGACCGTCGTGCTCTGCTTTGGAATGAGATTTACGCCGGCAACCACGGTGCGTGGTGAGCCTTTTCCGATGGTTACGATCGAGTAAGGGCCGGTTGGATAGTCAGCTGGAATCTCAATCGAATAGACGATGTAGCCGGCAGCGTTCTTAGCGCTTGCCGAGAATTCGCGAGGTTCTTGGCCATTGCCCTCTAAAGTGATGATCCAGGAGTTGGCATAAGCGCCACCGCCTAAGACCACTTGTTGCGCGCGACCACGTTCCCAGGTGAGAAGTGGGATATCTGCGGCAATTGCGGCGGTCGGTGCAAGAAAGAGTGTAACGAGCGCTGCGATAACAATTTTATAGAGGCGCATCAATCGCTCCTCAGGGTATCGATAATCAACCAGATGCCGACGCCAATTGGAATCAGAATCATCAACATCTTCGGCGTCATTAACTTACCAATCCATGGAATCACGAAGAAGACGACTCCCCCGATATCTTCTGGTTTTGGCTTCTGCACATCGGGCGCTGGATTGGCATCACCCTTCATCAACCAACCGTTAACTGGATCGCCTCCAATAATGCGGTGGGTAAAGATGCCAACAGACTCACCGCTGAAACGTCGAGCGGTGTAGGCGACGACATCACCGAGTTGCGGTTGAGCACGGGGCGTCGGTGCAAGTAAAACCACATCGCCGGTATTAATTGTCGGCGCCATAGAACCGGTAAGAACAATTCGCGCCTTAACAAAGCCAGAGGCAGATAGAACTGAGAACGAGATCAAGATAGCGCTCAAGGTATATCCGAGATACCTCACCAAATCTCCGATTTTCTTATTGCGCTGCTGTGTTGGTGTTGCGATTCGCTCCGGTGGGGCTTGGACAAAGAGCTTTGACTTTGTTGGAGTTACCTCAGTGGGGGTAATAAGAACAGTTCGCTCGCCTTGGGCATTGGAGATTGTTAAGAGGACCTTTGAATCTTGAAATTGTGACTCGCCCTCAACCCACATCTCCTCAGTTTCAGAGTCCCCGAAGAGGGGGCGACGATTTACCTCAGAGGTCATGACTGATGTTTAGTGGTTTGAATCGTGATTCTGCGTACTGCGGTTGCATCTGCAAACGAGAGAACGCGATCTGGATCGAAGACGATCGTCCATTGATTTAAATTATCGGTGTGCTCGGTCGAACCGGTATCGATATCGGTCTGAAGGTCATAGTCAATGTAGTTGCCATCGAGATTAACGACGGTTGCTGAATCTTTAAACCAGAATCGCGCTACATCGTACTGCTGGTAGGTGCTGACTCCGGTAGCGCTCTCACTAGTGGTAAGCGCAGTTGCTGAATCGCCCCAGACTTGAATAGTGAAGTCCATTCCTACACAGGCGGCATCGACCTTATCGAGGTTGATTGCATCGAGGCTGAACTTTCCGGTGCCGGCATCATTGATAAAGCCGGCGTAAGGGGTGACGGTAATTCCATTATTGGTATCGCATGCTGTAGTTGTAACAAATCCTTGGCCAAACTCAACGCTCGATCCACCATTAGGTGTGAGGGCGATATTTGCACCGTATGCGATTCCGGTGACTGCAAAGATCATGGCGATTGCCTTCACAAGGAAGGGCTTGGAGGAACCTTCTTCTTCAACATAGTCAACGTCGTCATAGGCGTATGACTCATCGAAGTCATCGCTCTCGTAACGCTTGAGTATGTTCATTCTTAACTTTCTTACTTATCTAACTCTTCTCCGTAGTAGTTGGTAGGAGCTCACCGTGAGGTGGCCCCTACCAACAACTAGAGAATCGTTAAATGGGTTGGATTGGGATTAGTTGCTGCTCTGAAGGGTGAGCTTGTATACAGCGCCAGATGTCGCCTGTGGATTTGTGAATCCAAGGTCGAAAGATGCTGTTGTAGCGGTCATGTTCTGAGCGTTAGCAACGACAACTGCGGTTGAGGTAGTTGGCGATGACTTAATGGCAACAGTTGCATTTGCATATGCAGTGTTGCTTGAAGATGCGAGGTCAAGCGGTGTCGCGCTGGTATTGCCATAGGCGTTGAGCGTGAGGACCTTGTTTTCGCAACCTGAAGAAGTTCCATCAACCTCGGTAAATGAGACTGTCGATAAGTAGAACTGTGGGTTGTTGGCATCATTGACGAAGTTCGCCTTTGGTGAGAGCTTGATCAAGCTATCGCATGCCGATGTAACCTGAACACCCTGACCGAACTCGATCGCCGAGCCAGTTCCGAGTGAGATGTTAGCTGCAAGAGTCGAACCAAGGACCGCGACCGCAGCAACTGTTGCTAGGCCAGCGAGCGACTTGAGGTTGCTCTTCTTTGGTGCTGATTTACGAGGCGCCGGAGCGTTCTCGAACTTTAGGATTTCCATTCCTATATTCCCCATTTCATATTAACGATTCCACCTCTGGCCTTACACCTTTACTCTGCAAGTGGTACAGAGCTTGGGTTTGCCATCACGCTCACTGAGCGCAATGGAAATCTAGTTACTGCGTAGGCGCTGCCGCCGCTGGATTGTCGATTGTTTCGACGGTTGTTCGGAAGACGCTCTGGCCATCGATGTTGACTG
Source organism: Actinomycetota bacterium (assembly GCA_041179565.1). Taxonomy (GTDB): domain Bacteria; phylum Actinomycetota; class Actinomycetes; order Nanopelagicales; family Nanopelagicaceae; genus Planktophila. Next base: position 2,476 of record JBEGTC010000061.1, on the reverse strand, counting down.
CGGTCTTGGCCGGATCGATAAAGAATGTGACATCTGCATTGTTGGCTGAGAGAACAGATCCGTCATAGATTGAGGTACCTGAGACAGAGACTGCTGAGCTCGCCAAGAGCGTGCCGGAGATTGGTGTTCCAGTTCCGGTGAGATAAGTCAGTAAGAGCGCAGTTGAATCGCTAATGTTTGAAACCGGTGGCGTTGTAGGCAGAGTAACTTGCATAACCTTCGCCTCCGGAACTGGACCGATTCCGATCTCCTGCGAAGTTCCATCAATTAAACGCACGCGCAACTTCTTGCCGGCGCAGTTCTGTAGATCAAGATTAGAGACAGTTACTGCGCGCACACGGAAGAATCCTGCTGACGGATCGTTGGTAGTTGGCGCACCGTGCCACTCTTCACCCATTGCGATATAAATTTTGCTATCGCATGCAATCGCCTGTTGCGATCCTTGACCAAATTCAAGCGCACCATTTCCGACTGTGACGCTTGCTGCGAAGGTTGACATGACAAATGGAATAAATCCCATCACTGCGATGCCGAAGACGATCTTTGATTTATATCGCTTGCCACCACCGAAGCCAGAGTTGACTGGACCGCTGAGCGGTGAATGCAACGTCATCGATCGACCCTCTCTAGTGGTAGCGCGAGATAACCCTCGGGTGAGGGTGAATTGAGCGCAATCCTAGACTGAAGGTCGAGGAGAAGTAAATCTACCGAGAGGAGTTTGTGGGGTTGGCGAGAGCCTTATTTGAGCTTACCGCCACCCTTAACGGTGGAGAGCCCGAGCTCGAGCGGGCGGAGCGCGGTCGTTGCCGCCGATTGGGCGGCGCCACAGAGGGCAGGGTCTGCCACCGGCTTGGTAACTGCGAGGAAGCGGAAGGTGAGCGAGCGCCCAGCGAGACCGCCTGAAGGAGAGGAGATAAAGAGCCCGCCCTGTGAATTGAGGAGGTTAATCGCCCGATTGGTAGCCGAAGAGATGATCAAGAGCCCGCTCTGATCGCCAGAGATGAGATCGCTCCCCTCGTCAGAGTTATTGGCAGCGCCCTTCTGAGCAATATCTAGGCGCAGGCCGGCGCCGCTAATACAGACCATGGTGTATTCGACCGCTGGGTCATCCACGCTGGCATAGATATGGGGCGCAAATCGAGTCGCTGCTCGAGGATCGACCGCTATCGAACGCGGAATCTTCATCAGGTAGCTCGGCTGTACCTCTAGCGCAACGCCAGGACCGGTAGCGGTGGCGCTATCGCTGCTCTCCGGAAGTGGCGCAGGCGAGGAGTTTGAAATCGTTGGCCGAATTACCGCAGCCTCTGCGGTGGTGGAGGTTGGAGTCGGCGATGGGCTCGCCGTGGTGGTCTCAGTGGAAGTTGAGCTTGGCGCCTGAGTCGAGGCAGCAACCGGCTCCATCATAGAGGGATCGGTCGATAGCTCATCGGCGAGCGTTGGCGCGATGGTAGAGATGATCGCCGCGAAGATTGAGAATGCGACTAAACGCGAAAGAACTTTGATCGCCCGACGATCTGAATGGATATAGCTATTGATCCGATCGCGGAGGCGATAGGCGAGCTCTTCCATATTCATGTTTTAAATATACCGGTCAGCAGGCGCGAAGGTCTAACCCCGATCGCCGCTAACCCAACTTCCCTGGGAGATAGACCAGGCCAAGCGCCTGCATAACGCGCTGCAATTTTCTCGCCACCTCGGTATCACGGGTGCGGTTTGCGTAATACATACCCATGCTCAACGTCTCATTGCGAGCCGGTGCAATCTCCATAAGGCGGTAGATATGGGGCTTGAGCTCGCTGATGCGATCTTTTGAGAAATCCATCTTCGCCAAGAAGAGCTCAGCTGAGATACAGCGCGCATTCTTATCGAGCGCCTTCTGTGCAAATTTCTCAGCGCGATCATCGCCTGACTCTGCAACCATCTTGATCTCGGCATCGAAGTACATAAAACAAGGTAACGCAGGCGAAGTTTGATATGTGACAGTCGATTTCCTGTCGAGGACGTACCTCTCAATATTGGTCAAATAATTCCACTGAGCGGTGGCGAAGGTAGTTGCAATTGCAAAAAGCGTCAGAGAAGTTAGCGCTGCGGTTGCTGGGAGAACTCTCGAACGAGCTTTCTCGCTCTCCTCTTTTCGATAAGCGAAGCCAATGACTGCTCCGGCAACTGCCCAGAACAGATACTTATGGGTCAGCGTAATTGGACTGACAAAAGAGTTGGTGAGATAGACGAAGATATAGAGGCCGACTATGTACAAGGCTCGACGATCGATAGTCCGACGATCCCAGAGAATCAAGAGCGAGCGAATCAGAACTGTAATAAGGAGGAGGTAAGCGAGCACGCCGACGGCACCAAGCGTTGCTAGCGTCTGCACCGACGCGGAGTGAGCGTCGTTGCTGACGATAGTTGAATACTTCGAGAGATCCTCTAGCGTCCGATATTGCTCATAGTAATTTCCGTAGTTATCCGGACCAAC
>JBEGTC010000060.1:0-6480 GCA_041179565.1 Actinomycetota bacterium | reverse complement strand
GTGAGAATTTATTTGCCGAGATGATTTCGACTGCTGCACATGCAATGGTCGAAGCTGACCTCTATGGTTATGGTGAGAGTTACCGGGAGAGCCTCAACGATTCATCTCAGAGATTGCGGGAGTTGGAGCGGAAGTTTTATCGGCGCCTTTCATGTCTCGCCTTACTCGCAACATCCGCCGTGGCTGCCTCTCTTGTATCTGTGAGCGCCTCGCTGCACAATGAGCAAAACTTAGCACCGGTACAAATCTCTATGGCAATCTTCTTGGCGCTCGTTGGTTTCGAGGGCTATACATCGTGGTTTCCAAATCTCTTCCCTGCGGGAAAAATTCGAAGAGCGGCAGAGACGATAGAGCAGATTTCAAATGTTGAAGTAATCGAGAAATCGCCTAACTCTCAGCCAAGGACTTTTAACGTATCTGCATCTAAATGTGTTCCTTATTGGAGTACGCCATTTTTGAAACCGGTAACTCTTGATATTCACCCCGGCGAAACCATCGTTCTCTCGGGCTTAAGCGGCGTCGGTAAGACAACCTTTGCTGCGGCTTTATTAGGTTTTGCAAAGTATGCAGGGTCTCTCACTATCGGGGGAGTAGAGGTAAGAGATATAGCTAATCTTGAACGTTACATCACCGCCTCGATGCAAAATCCACATATTTTCAACACTACTCTCCGCGAAAATTTGAAGATTGCCAGAGATAGTGTCAGCGATTCGGAATTGCGCGTAATCCTTAGCGCCCTCGAACTTGATTACATTGAGCTAGACGAGATTTTAGGTGAATTTGGCCGACCTCTATCTGGTGGTGAAGCAAAGCGAGTAGCGCTATCACGTGCCCTAATCTCAGATGCCCCGATTGTTATCCTCGACGAACCAACCGAGCATCTCGACCACGAACTGGCGCTACGCATAGAACGCGAAATCACCCGACTGACTTCCGATAGAGCTTTAATTGTGATCAGCCACTCACCTTGGCTCAAATACTCGCGAAAACTGGTTCTCGAGAGAGAATAGCGCCATGGCCACCTTCGACTCAAAGCTCAGCGGAGTCTTAGGAGACAAAACTGCGAAGGCATTTAAAGATCACTTCGGTTTTATCACGGTAGGAGATCTTCTCTACCACTTCCCACGGAGATACCTAGTACGCGGTGAGCTCTCTGATATCGCACAACTTCGTGAAGGCGAAGAGGCAACAATTCTCGCGAGGGTACATAGCGTTCAATCGCGACGTTTCCAAGCTCGCAAAGGCACCATGCTTGAGGTGATTGTTACCGATGGCACCGCCAAGCTCTCCCTCACCTTCTTCAATCAAGCATGGCGTGAGCGCGAACTTAAAGTCGGTAGTAACGGCCTCTTTGCCGGAAAAGTGGGTAAGTTTAAAGAGAAGATGCAGCTCACTCATCCCGATTACGAGATGATTCCAGATGGCAATGATGTTGATAGCGCCGTGGCAGGTTTTGCTGGACAGTTTATTCCGCTCTATCCGTCAACTGCCAAGCTCCCTTCGTGGAAGATTGCCCAATCGATAGATTTAGCGCTCACCGCTTTAGATGATGTAGAAGACCCGATTCCTGAAGCGCTCTTAGCGAAGAATAAATATCCAACTATTCGCCAAGCGCTCGAACAGATCCACCACCCCAACGATCTTGATGCAACCGAACTTGCGCGCGAGCGACTGACATTTGATGAAGCGCTTTTACTTCAATTATTGCTGCTGAAGCGTAAGGCCGCCTTGCGCGAACTTCAGGCGATATCTCGTCCGCATAAACCAGGTGGCCTACTTGATGCATTTGATGCACAACTTCCCTTTCAACTTACCGCAGGTCAGTTATCCGTTTCGCAAGAGATTGCTGCGGATTTGTCTGCCAGCCATCCAATGCATCGTTTACTCCAAGGTGAGGTTGGATCGGGAAAGACAGTCATCGCACTTCGAGCAGCGCTCAATGTGATTGACTCTGGGGGACAGGTAGCGCTCCTAGCACCTACTGAGGTTCTCGCCGCTCAGCACCAACGAACCTTCATTAAATTACTCGGCGACTTAGCGCAAGGTGGAATGCTGGGTAGCTCAGATATTTCTACAAGCGTGGTTCTATTAACTGGATCTCAAAACGCCGCCACCCGCAGAGAAGTATTAGCTCAGATCAAATCTGGTTCTGCCGGATTAGTAGTGGGCACGCATGCGTTACTGGGAGAGACCGTTGAATTTAGCGAACTTGCGCTCGTAATAGTTGATGAGCAGCATAGATTCGGTGTCGAACAGCGCGATGCGTTGAAATCTAAAGCAAATGTAACACCGCATCTACTCGTAATGACTGCTACACCTATTCCTCGAACTGTCGCTATGACCGTCTTCGGTGACTTAGATGTCTCCACTCTTCGTGAACTACCGCTAGGCCGGCAGGTGATCACAACTCACTTGGTGCCAGTTGAAGAGAAGCCACATTTCCTTGAGCGAACCTGGCAACGAGTCCGCGAAGAGGTGTCGCAGGGCCATCAGGTATATATCGTGGCACCGCGTATTAGCGCAGATATCTCAGAAGATGCTGATTTTGAATTTCTTACCGGTGCTGACACATCGGTCACAGCGGTAGAAGAACTCGGTCCTGAACTTCAAAGTGGCCCACTTAATGGCTTGCGCATTGCGCCGTTGCACGGCCGGCAAAGCGCTGAGATCAAAGATGAGACGATGAAAGCCTTTGCCGCTGGTGAGATAGATGTTCTGGTATCGACCACTGTGATTGAGGTCGGCGTAGATGTGCCAAATGCAACGTTGATGGTGATTATGGATGCTGATCGATTCGGCGTCTCTCAACTCCATCAACTTCGTGGTCGCGTTGGTCGTGGCACTTCACCGGGGCTCTGTCTCCTTGTTACTAAGTCACCGGCTGAATCTCCAGCGAGAACTCGACTTGAGGCAGTCGCCTCAACCACCGATGGATTTGAACTCTCGCGAATCGACTTGGAGCAACGACGAGAGGGCGATGTGCTGGGTACAAATCAATCAGGCACACGCTCGCACCTTCGACTTCTGCGAGTTCTTCGAGATGAGGCGTTGATTGAGGTGGCTCGTAACGAGGCGGCACAATTGATAGATGGCGGACTTAAGCGTCATTCGTTACTAGAGGCAGCGCTGGCGAAGTTAGAATTAGATACCGCTACTGAATTTATTGATAAGAGCTAAGGGGAGTTCATTGCGAATCATTGCCGGCGTGGCTAAAGGACGCCCTATCTCAGCCGTTGCATCAGCAACGCGTCCAACCTCTGATCGCGCTAGAGAGGCTCTCTTCTCAACGCTCACCTCCGAATTTGGTGACTTCGACGGTTTGCGAGTTCTCGATCTCTACGCCGGTACCGGCGCTATTGCGCTAGAAGCTCTCTCACGTGGTGCTGCGTTGGTGCATGCTGTTGAAAAAGATGAAGCAGCGTCGAAAGCAATTGCAAGTAATTACGACAGTATAAAGAGCGCACAATTTGCTGGAACATTCCACCTGTACACAATGGGTGCCCATCGATTCCTGAGTGAGAAAGCTCAGTATCAATATCACTTCATCTATATCGACCCACCTTATGATGTTGATGATATTGATATCGTTGAAACTCTCGTGCAGCTTCGCGAAAATGGATTCCTTCATCCGGATGCTCTCATTGCAGTGGAGCGAAATAGTCGCACGAAGGAAATCTCATGGCCCTATGGCTTTGAAGAGATTCGAGTCAAGAATTACGGGCAAGCGACAATTTTCTATGGAATTCCAGCGGCCAATAGCGCTGAAAATGGCTAACTGGCCTTCATCTTGCTAGCGTTCTCCATATGAAGCGCGCTGTCTGTCCCGGATCTTTCGATCCAATTACATATGGGCACCTCGATGTTATCGAAAGAGCCAGTAAGCAATTCGATGAGGTGATAGTGGCGGTCTTCGTAAATCGTAAGAAGGAAGGCCTCTTCTCGGTTGAGGAGCGGCTGGAGCTGATTACCACAAGCGTTGCGCCATTCAAGAACGTAAAGGTTGATTCCGGATCAGGCTTACTCGTTGAGTATTGCAAGCAAAAGAGCGTTGATGTCATTGTTAAGGGCTTGCGCGCGGTAACCGATTTTGATTACGAGTTACAGATGGCGCAAGTTCACACTCAAGCTTCAGGCGTCGAGACAATGTTTATGGCGACCTCTCCGACCCATTCGTTCCTATCATCTTCGATCGTAAAAGAGTTGGCATATTACGGTGGCGATGTCTCAACAATGGTTCCGGCAAATGTAAATTCCGCGCTCAAGGCAAAAGCTGCCGCTAGAGCAGATCAGAAGTAAGTCAGGTAGAGGACGGTAGCTATGTCAATGGATTCAATTGAGAAACTCAACTCGGCAATCACGCTGATCAACGAGGCGCGTAGCGTCCCTCTATCTGCCTCATGTGTTGTGCACCGCGGAGAGATCCTTGAGATCCTTGAAGGCGCGCGTGAATTCCTTCCAAGCGATCTACATCAAGCCGAACAGATCATCGCCGATCGCGAACGAATCATCGAAGAAGGTCGTGTTAGCGCTGAGTCGATGATTGCTACCGCACGTGAAGATGTTGCCCGGATGGTTGAGCAGACAGCAATTGTTCAATCTGCACGCGATGAGGCCCAGCGAATTCTTGACGATGCGAGAGATTTGGCGGCACAAGAGCGAGAAGAGGTAGAGGCGTATATTGATGGCCGCCTCGCGACTCTCGAAGTAATTCTCAACAAGACCCTTGAAGCTGTTGCTCGTGGTCGCGAACGTCTCGAAGGGGCTGACGATAAGGATGTCCTCTCGCAGCTCAGCGCTGATAATTAAAGTTAGCTAAAGATGTCCGTTAAGAAACCAGCGAACCAGGGCGCATTTCTCCTCAACACGCACGAGCTGCCACGCCGTGCCGGTGAGATGAAAGAGTATGAATTAGATATCCCGGCGCCATTCCGCGTCGGCGTACCGCTTATCGGAGTTCCTGAAAACGATCTCATTGAACTCGATGTTCGATGCGAATCCGTTACCGAAGGAATTTTAGTCACCGCAGATATTTATGCAGTAGCGGTGGGAGAGTGCATTCGTTGCCTTGATCCCGTTGAGTTATCAGTGGATAAGCGAATTCAAGAGCTCTATCGATATGAGCCTACCGATGATAAAGGTAAGAAATCTCGTAAGAGCGATAGCGAGGTTGATGACTTAGATGAGGATGAGGCGCTCTTTGTCGAGGGCGAGCAGGTCAATCTAGAGATCCCTATCTTGGATGCAATAGTTCTGAGCTTGCCGGTCAATCCACTCTGCGATGAAGATTGTCTCGGCCTCTGCCCTGACTGTGGCGAGAAGTGGGAGAGCCTGCCGGAGGACCACCACCATGAAGGCTCCGATCCTCGTTGGGCCGGGCTCGCCGGGCTCGATTTGGGTTCAGAGCCGATTTAGGCGATACTTACGCCATATCCGCTGGGGCACTTTCAGCCGCGGCAGTCGAGTTAAAGGACGGTTACCGTGCCAGTACCAAAGCGAAAGATGTCTCGTTCGAAGACACGTTCACGTCGTTCGATGTGGAAGACAACAGCGGCATCGCTATCAAATTGCCCACAGTGCCAGCAGCCAAAGCTCAACCACGTTGCATGCCCAACCTGTGGCACATATAACCGCCGTCAGGTTCTTGACATCTAATTTGTACGCAGATCTACTCGAGCAACTTGGCGTTGAGATTGATGCCAAACTTCTTGAGTTAGCTTTTACCCATCGCTCATTCGCTTACGAGGCAGGACTTACTGCTACGAATGAGCGTTTGGAATTTCTGGGCGACTCTGTCCTCGGTTTAGTTGTTACTGAAGAGCTCTATCGCAAATACCCCGATCTCGATGAGAGCCGACTTTCTCCGCTACGTTCAGGAATCGTCAATATGCGCGCGCTGGCAGATATTGCCCGCAGCCTCTCACTTGGAAAGTACATCCGCCTTGGCAAAGGCGAAGAGGTGACCAATGGTCGGGAGAAGAACTCACTCTTAGCCGATGCCTTCGAAGCGCTTATCGGAGCCCTCTACATCTCCTCCGGTTTTGCTGCTACCTCTGCATGCCTCTTAAAGTTAATTTCACCAACCCTCGATAGTGCGATGGCGCTCGGCGCCGGTTTAGATGGCAAGACTGCGCTCCAAGAGTTGGTCGCCTCGCAAGGTAAGGCAACTTTGGAGTACCAGGTGACCGAGAGCGGACCCGATCACGATAAGAGTTTTGAAGCAACCGCAGTAATCGGTGGCACTCCAGTTGCTACCGGAGTTGGAAAGAGCAAGCGAGAGGCTGAGCAATCTGCTGCTCGATCTGCATTTGAAATTCTTCGAAGTGAGAGTCCGCTCTCGCAATAAGTAGTGAGAACCCTCAAGTTGAGGTTTAGCTGAGTCGCGTCGATATGGATACCTATGCGCAAGGTAGGTTATCGCCGTGTATTTGAAGAGCCTCACCCTCAAAGGATTTAAATCCTTTGCCTCTGCAACGACCCTTC
>JBEGTC010000059.1:0-6700 GCA_041179565.1 Actinomycetota bacterium | reverse complement strand
GCGAGACGATTTTCAAACATAGAGACAGTGGGATTGTGGAAGCGGCTGTAGAGGAAGTGGTCGGTCTCATCGGTAAATGAGTCGAAGGCTTCCTGCGCCGATGAGTATGTAAATCCGCTATTGAGAAAGAGCGCTTCGGAAGTTTCGCCGAAACCTGTGCGGGCCAACCCAGCTCGGACCGATTCAGTCTGAGAGTTGAGTTTCCAATCAGGGGCAGGACGATTGTTACGTGGTTGATATCCCCATACGCCGCTGCTCATACGAGAATCTTAAGGCACTTCACCGGCTGCCACGTTATAGTCGCACTCATGAGTAATCAGGCAATCGAAGTAGCAAACCTCACCAAGAGGTACGAGAACATGGTCGCTGTGCAATCAGCGACATTCTCAGTTCCACGAGGCACTATCTGCGGATTTGTCGGCCCAAATGGCGCTGGCAAGACCACCACGATCCGAATGTTGCTCGGTTTGATCTCACCAACATCGGGGGAAGGCACCGTACTTGGCCATCCAATCTCTGAGCCAGAGAAGTATCTAGCATCAGTTGGCGCAATGATTGAAGGTCCAGCTTTCTATCCTGCGCTCAGCGGTGGAGAGAATCTCAAAGTCCTCGCAACAATGGGTGGAATTCCGGTTGATCGAGTGGATGAGTTAATTGATTTAGTTGGTCTATCAGGACGTGGCGGCGACAAGTACAAGACATATTCACTTGGAATGAAGCAGCGGTTAGGAATTGCTGCGGCGCTCTTACCGCAACCTGAGTTGTTGATTCTCGATGAGCCGACAAATGGTTTGGATCCCGAGGGCATTCAAGAGGTTCGAGATTTATTGAAGAAGTTGGCGACCCAAGGAACAACAGTCTTTGTCTCTTCACACCTACTCTCTGAAATTGAAATCATCTCTCAACATATTGTGATGCTACGTAAAGGTGAAGTTGTCTTTGCTGGTCCGATTGAAGATTTACTGCTCAATCAGAAGCCAATGATTATTGTCCGAACTGAAGTCGAGAGCGATCTTGAGAAGGTAGCTGCTATCGCTCGAGAGGCAGGTCACCACGTATCGATCCGCCAAGGTGAGGCCCATATTGAAGGCCCTCACGAATGGGCTCCGATATTAAATAAGCAGGCATTTGGCGCCGGAATAACGTTGGCGCAATTAACGCCCACACTGCCAAATCTTGAAGAGACATTCTTTGAGATGACTGGAGGTCGCTCATGATTAAGGTTTTCTTCGCCGAGTGGCGCAAACTTCGCCGCCCAACGCTCCTATTCGGAACCTTTATCTCCGCGCTCTTCTTTAATGGCCTGATTACCTCATTTATCTACCTGATGATCGATTCACCTGATGGAAATGCAGATCGAGGACGTAGCGTCGGCCGCGAAGTTCTTGGTTTAGCAAGTGGCTCAGTCAATGGCTTCGCCTCAATCGGCGGGCTCCTAGGCATCATCGCGCTCTGCGTCTTCGCAGCTCAGAGCGCTCAGGAATACACCTACGGAACTCTTCGCAATCTCTTGGTTCGCCAGCCAAGAAGATTGGTGCTTCTCGCCGGCAAGTACAGCGCAATGGCAGCCTTTGCTCTCATCCTCACCATAGTTAATGCGATTGTCAGTATCGCAATCTCGGTCTATCTCTCTGATAGAGCGAGGGTATCGACCGATCTCTGGTTTACATCCGCTGGTTGGTCTGCCATTGGCCACACGCTGGTCAATGTCTATATCTCAATTATCTTCTATGCGATCATCGGAATCAGTTTGGGAATTCTTCTACGGTCGCCAATCTCTGCAATCTCGATTGCGCTGGTATGGATTCTTATCCTGGAGAACTTGATTGGTGCAGTAAAGCCAGTAACTCTCGATTGGGTGCCAGGAAATCAATTAGCTTCAATAGCACAAGGTGGCACTCCAGATGTCTCATATTCGCATGCGATGATCCTTGGAAGTTCCTATGTATTTCTTGCGCTCTTTGTTTCATCGCTCCTTTTTACAAAGAGAGATGTGGCTAACTAACGTCTGTAGGCGCGTTGCTCTGCGGTAACGCAATAACTCATTTAACCTTGACTCATGCGCCGCAAGTCAGTGATAGCTCTCGCCCTCATGGGTGCGCTGACCCTTGCCACAACGCCGGCTATCGCAAAGCCAAAGCCGACTCTCGCTGAGATTGAAGCGGCGAAGAAGGCCGAAGCGGCGAAGAAGAAGGCGGCTGATGCTGCGGCGAAGAAGTTAGCGGCAGCTAACCTCACGCTCCGTCAGCTCACTGCGAAAGCCAACGCTGCTCGCGCCCTCTATCTCAAAGCTAGAGCTGAATTAGCGGTAGCAACGGCACAAGCGGTTGCGGCGGCGAAATATGCAGCAGAGACTGCGGCGGCAGTTGCCGAAGCTCATAAGACAATCGGCCAGATGGCATCGAACGCCTACATCATGGGTGGAAGTTTGAGCGATATCCAGCCACTGCTATCGGCAAATGGACCTCAGGACATCATTGATCAACTTTCAACGCTTAATACTTTAGGAGCTCGCAACTCAACGGCACTTGATCGATTTAAAGCGGCAGAGATTGTTGCTCGCGCTGCTAAGAAGAAAGCTGATGAAGCGAAAGCTGTGCAAGAGACGGCAACTGCAAAAGTAGCGGCAGCGAAGAAAGTTGCAGATGATGCCCAAGCGCTGCAGCAGAAAGAGGTAGATAAACTTCAAGCGGTTCAAGATAAGTTGATGAAAGAACTCGCCTCTGCTCGCAATGTTCGAGTCACTCTAGAACAGCAACGTCAATTAGCGCTTTTGGAAGAGAGCCAAGCAAATACTGCGACTACAACAATCAACCAAGCGAAGGTCTGGCCAGATCGCGGCTTTAAGGGTCGATCAACTTTCCGAACCAATGAGACACAGCGACTTGCCGCGGTAGCGTTTGCGAAGAAGCAGGTACTTGCGCGCAAGCCATACATCTGGGGTACTCAAGGACCAAACTCATTCGACTGTTCAGGTCTCGTCTATGCCGCATATAGATCTGCCGGTTTAGGGTGGCCAAATTGGGATCGCCTCAACTCAGCGCTCTACGCTGGTTATACCTATCACGTTCCGCTCACACAGCTTCAACCGGGCGACTTACTTTTCTATTCTTACAAAGGTTCCATTTCAACAATTCACCACATCACAATCTACGCCGGCAATGGAATGATGTGGGAAGCGAACTCAAAGGGTAAGGGTCTGCTTTATTCAAGCATCTACTCAATTAAGGGCTTAATGCCATTCGGTGGCCGAGTCTAAAATTATGGTCAGCCCTTCGGTTGCGATTCGAAATGCAGTTAAACCCTTTCTTCAGAAGTTAGAAGCTGGCGATAATTTTCTAGTCGCAGTTTCGGGTGGTGCTGATTCGCTAGCTCTTGCCTGGGCGCTCATGGTTGAAGCGAAAGATTTAGCGCTCAACCCAATTGCTATCACCATCGATCATCAACTACAACCAGGTTCAGATGTACAGGCAGAGAAAGTCGCGAAACAGTTAAAGGAGATCGGCTATGCCAAAGTTCTTATTAAGAAAGTTGTGGTCGCTACTGAGTCCGGCATCGAAAGCGGCGCTCGTGATGCACGCTATCAAGCTATTAATGAAAGCTATCAAGAAGAGGCGGCAGTCAAAGTCTTCTTAGGTCACAATCGTGATGATCAAGCAGAGACAGTTCTCTTAGGTTTAGCTCGGGGATCAGGCGCACGTTCATTATCTGCAATGTCAGCTGATACCGGAATTTATGCCCGACCGTTTCTTGCTATCACTCGACGAGAGATTGAAGCAGCATGTGAAGAAGTTGGTCTTCAATATTGGAGCGATCCGCATAACTTCAATAACGATTTCACTAGAGTCCGAGTTCGACGCGAAGTAATTCCGTACTTAGAAGAGCACCTAGATCCGGGAATCTCTCGTGCCCTGGTCCGCACCGCATCGCTCTTGCGCGATGATGCCGATGCGCTCGATCAATGGGCAACAGAAGCGGGTGGAGATCTCGACTGCGAACGCCTTGCCCAGCTGCCACGGGCGATCCGGACTCGAGTGATAAAGAAGGCGGCCCTCGCCGCCGGCGCTACCCCGGGGCAGCTCACCTTTGAGCAGATTGGCGCCATCGATGCCCTCATCTCCGCTTGGAAGGGGCAGGGAGCGGTCAGCCTCGCCGGCGGTGTGAAGGTTGAGCGTATTTCGGGCAGACTGTCCCTCTCGCGGTAGGACCCCACCCGGCTCCTACCAACCTCGATCAATAGGGAGCAAAGCTAAGTGGATCTTGCAGCAGTCGGAACCGATGTAGAGCGCGTCATTGCAACAGAGGAAGAGCTCAAGGCGCGTGTAGCCGAATTAGCAGCTCAAGTTGATGCCGATTATCAAGGTCGCGATCTCCTCCTTGTCGGCGTTCTCAAGGGCGCGATTATGGCGATGGCCGATCTCACTCGCGCTATGCAATCTCATATCGAGATGGATTGGATGGCAGTCTCTTCATATGGATCTGGCACAAAGTCTTCTGGAGTCGTTCGGATTCTCAAGGATCTCGATCGCGATATCACCGGCCGCAATGTTTTGATCGTTGAAGATATTGTCGATACCGGACTTACTCTCTCTTGGCTTAAAGCCAATCTTGAATCTCGCGGAGCCGCTGATGTTCAGATCCTCACAATTTTGCGTAAGCCAGAGGCGGCAAAAGTTGAAGTTGATGTCAAATACGTCGGTTTCGACATTCCAAAAGAGTTTGTTGTGGGTTACGGATTAGATTTTGATGAGAAGTACCGCAACCTTTCGTTTATTGGTGTGCTCGCAAAGCACATGTACGAATAAGGAAATTAAATGAGTCACGATAAGAAGCCCACAAATCCGTTGAAGAAGATGGCTTCGCAGAAGAACGGAAAGCCGACAGCTAAGAACGAGCCCAAGACGCGTGCTCAGAAGATTCTCCGCGGTCCGCTCTTCTGGATTGTCGTTGCGATCTTTGCGGTTTCAATCTTTGGCCAGATTACGAGTGCATCAAATCGATACACGGTAATTTCTACCTCGCAAGCTCTCGATGCGATTGCACAATCTGAGGTTGAATCGGCGCTCCTCATCGATAAGGACCAAAAACTCCAATTAATTCTTAAAGATGGCAAGACCATTAAAGGCGCCACTAAAGTTGAGTCTTCTTATGTAGTTCGACAAGAGCCCACAATCGTTGATGCTCTCACTGCAAACCCTCCCATCAAGGGCTGGGATGTAGATGTTCCATCTCAATCAATCTTCGTATCGCTTCTCTTTTCATTTGGACCGCTATTAATTATCGGCTTCTTGCTCTTCTTGATGATGAGCAATGCGCAGGGTGGTAATCGCGTATTTAGCTTCGGCAAATCTCGTGCCAAGCTACAAAACCCAGATGTGCCACAGAACACCTTCGCCGATGTGGCAGGTGCCGATGAAGCTATTTCAGAGCTTGAAGAGATTAAAGATTTCCTCTCCGATCCAACGAAGTATCAACTCCTTGGCGCAAAGATTCCGAAGGGCGTATTGCTCTTCGGCCCACCAGGAACCGGAAAAACTCTCTTGGCTCGCGCAGTTGCTGGAGAGGCAAAAGTTCCGTTCTATTCAATCTCTGGTTCTGACTTTGTTGAGATGTTTGTCGGTGTTGGTGCAGCGCGCGTTCGCGATCTCTTCGCACAGGCGAAAGCTAATTCACCAGCGATCATCTTTATCGACGAAATCGACGCAGTTGGTCGCCAACGTGGAACCGGTATGGGTGGCGGTCACGATGAGCGCGAACAGACGCTCAATCAGTTGCTCGTTGAGATGGATGGCTTTGAGGCAAATGGCCAGGTAATTCTGATTGCCGCAACCAACCGTCCCGATGTTCTAGATCCAGCGCTACTTCGCCCAGGTAGATTTGATCGCCAGATTCCGGTAGATCGTCCAGATCTCAAAGGTCGCGGTGACATTCTTAAAGTTCATGCGAAGAACAAGCCAATCTCAGAAGACGTTGATCTCGTTGCATATGCTCGTCGCACTCCAGGCTTTACCGGTGCAGATCTTGCAAATGTACTTAATGAAGCAGCGCTGCTTACCGCGCGTGAAGGCAAGAAGGCGATCAGTAACTCCCATCTTGATGAGGCGATCGATCGCGTTATGGCGGGACCACAGCGCAAGACTCGTTTGATGTCAGAGGAAGAACGCCGCGTAACTGCATATCACGAGGCTGGTCACGCACTTGTTGCCCGCGCACTTCCACATACCGATCCAGTACATAAGGTGACGATCATGCCGCGCGGACGCGCCCTTGGCTACACCATGGTTCTTCCAGATGAAGATAAGTACTCAACGACTCGTAATCAGCTCCTTGATCAACTCGCATATTCATTAGGTGGCCGCGCTGCCGAAGAACTGATCTTCCATGATCCATCGACCGGTGCCTCTAATGACATCGAGAAGGCGACAGCACTTGCGCGCGCCATGGTCACTCAATATGGAATGACTGAAGCGATTGGTGCAATCAAACTCGGCGCTGACTCATCTCAACCATTTATTGGTCGTGAATACGGCCATCAGCGCGATTACTCTGAAGCGGTAGCAGCTATCGTCGATGAGGAGATTCGCAAGATGATTCAGAATGCTCATCAAGAGGCGTTCGATATTCTCGTCGCAAATCGCGAGACTCTTGATGCGATGGTGGTCGTCTTGCTTGAGAAGGAGACCATCAATAAAGATGAGAT
>JBEGTC010000058.1:0-6770 GCA_041179565.1 Actinomycetota bacterium | reverse complement strand
GCTCTTAATCGAATCCTCTACCTTTGCGATACGAGCATCGAGTGCTGCTCGCTTATCGCGATGAGTGATGCCGATCTTGCTCCACTCACTCATCAATTCACGGAAGGCGTTCTTGGCAACTTTCACATCGGTAAATGGAAGGAGCGCTTCAATCTTAGGAAGTAGCTCTTCGCGCTTTGCAAGATTGGCACTCATGCTTACCTCTCGCTTCTCTAAATCGGCGTTCTTTGCCGCGAAGAATTGATCTTGAGCTGCCTTGAAGCGATTCCACTGCTTTGTATCATCACTCTTCTTGCCGCGTCCGGCAGCTTTCCATTGATCCATCAAGACCTTGTAGCGACGAGCGGTTGCAACCCAGTCTGTGCTCGTGGCAAGTTTCTCCGCCTCGGCAACAATATTCTCCTTCTCGCTCGAAACTTTCTCCGAGACCGCTTCGAGCTGTGCAAAGTGGGCGCGACGGCGCTTATCGAATTTATTGCGGGAGGCAGAGAAACGCTTCCAGAAATCACCATCGGTCTTCTTATCCAGGCGTGGCGCTGCCTTCCATTCATCAAGAAGTACCTTGAGGCGATCGCCAGTGCTCTTCCATGATTCAGAGAGAGCCAATGACTCAGCCTCGGCAACGATCTTCTCCTTCTCAACCAAAATTTGTTCGCGACGAGCCGCTTTAGCTGCAGCCTCTTGTGCCTTCTTTGCCTCATAAGCTTCGCGGTGGCCTTCGATAAGTGGCTCAATCTGTTCAACCGATGCCGCCAGCGCAGCTAAATCCCCGACGCCATTGAGCTCTGAGACCTGAGTGCGTAACTTCTTGACTGCCTCATATGCATCCTGAGGAACCATTGCTCCACTGGTAACGCGCGCTGCAGTCAGCGCAACCTCAGATGCCAACGCTTCAAACTTGCGGACAAAGTAGGCGAGAGCTTCTTCAGCGCTCTTTCCTGGATAAGAACCCACTACCTTTTCACCGTGAGGTGTTCGGACAAAGACGGTTCCATCCTCGGCTACGCGTCCAAATTGAGATGGGTCACCAATCAGTGCCGATGCGGCGCTTACCTGAGCCTTTGCAGCTATCTCGGATGGATTATGGGTCTCAGTCATGGCCTTCTCCTTATGTCAGCGCGTCGGAGCTTCTCGCTCGTTCCGTTATCAGCGGTGGTTATGAGTAAAAGGTACCCTGTTCTTACTAGGCTAGTAAATTGCGGTGGATTTCCACGCTCGGGAGAGGTAGCAGGCCATGCTCGTACGCTCATATGTTGCACCGATGTTCGCCACGAACTGTTGGATTATCGCCGCAGAGGCCGGCTCTGAGTGCATCATCATCGACCCAGGTATGACCGATATCAGCGCCGAGGTAGAGCTCATTATCTCGGAGGAAGGCCTGAAACCAGTTGCCGCACTCCTCACACATGGCCATCTCGACCACACATTCTCGGTCAAGCCACTTGCAGATGGCTATGGAGTTCCTGCCTACATTCACTCGGAAGATCGAAGATTCATCGCCGATCCAATAGGAATTCATGGCGCCGAGTTCGCTGCGCAATTAGCAGGAATGAATTTCGAAGAACCGTTGAGTGTTCAGAATCTGAAAGATGGCACAACGATGGACTTCGTTGGTTTAAATATACGAGCGATACATGCGCCTGGCCACACCAAGGGTTCGACTATGTTCGTGATCAATGATGAGGTACTAATTTCCGGCGATGTTCTATTTGCCGGCTCAATTGGCCGAACAGATCTACCAACTGGCAGCGCATCCGATATGAAGAACACCCTTCTTCGAAAGGTGATACCGCTCGATGGCGATCTACGTGTTCTGCCAGGCCACGGCGCTGAGACAACCATTAAATATGAGCGGAAAACCAACCCTTATCTGAAAGAATTAGCGTAACGAAGGGTTATTGATGAAATTTGAAAAGATCGCGGCTCCTAAGGGAGTTCGTGAATACCTGCCACCTGAATCCAATAGTTTCGAGTGGGTTCGTGAGCAGTTAATCAACCCTGCCAAAGCTGCCGGTTACCAATTGATGGAGCTTCCAGTCTTTGAAGATACCGCGCTCTTTAATCGAGGTGTTGGCGAATCGACCGACGTGGTTACGAAGGAGATGTACACCTTTGAAGATCGCGGAGGTCGCTCTATCACGCTACGACCTGAAGGTACTGCGGGAGTTATGCGCGCAGTTATTGAGAATAATTTGGATCGGGGACAACTCCCAGTAAAAGTTTGGTACTCAGGTCAATTCTTTCGAGCTGAACGTCCGCAAGCAGGTCGCTATCGCCAGTTCTATCAAGTTGGAATTGAGGCGATTGGTGTTGATGATCCTGGCCTTGATGCCGAAGTTATTGCTATTGCAGATCAGGGCTTTAAGAACTTAGGTCTGAAGAATTACCGCCTTGAAATTACCTCACTTGGAGACGCTCAATCGCGTGCTGCACATCGAGTTGATCTTATGAAGTTCATCGCGGGACTCGATCTCGACGAGGCGACCAGCCAACGCGCGCAGATAAACCCATTGCGCATCTTTGATGATAAGCGGCCAGAGATACGCCAGATGATGGCATCGGCACCAATCTTGATGGACTACCTCTCGGAATATTCAAATAACCATTTTGAGAAGGTGAAGGGCTATCTCGCTGACCTTGGGGTTCGATATGAGATTAATCAGAGAATGGTACGAGGGCTCGACTATTACACAGGCACTACCTTTGAATTCGTCCATGGCGATCTTGGCGCACAGAGTGGTATTGGTGGCGGTGGTCGTTATGACGGTTTGATGGAGACGCTCGGCGGCCAACCGCTCTCTGGAATCGGTTTCGGTCTTGGCGTAGATCGTGCCCTCCTTGCCGCTATTGCGGAGAACACTCTTCCGGTGAGCCAATTTCAATCTGATCTCTACATTATTGCGCTCGGGGAGGAGATGAAATCAACTGCCCTCACCTTCGCGGCCTCGGCTCGACGACAAGGATTCTCCGCCGAAGTCGACTTTGGTGATCGCTCCCTCAAGGGCGCCATGAAGGGCGCGGATAAGAGTGGCGCGCGATTTGTAGCGGTCATCGGCGAGAGCGAGCGGGAGAGCGGCTCAGTCGAACTCAAACGTATGAGCGATGGCACTTTAATCTCCGTTAAGATGGGTGAGTTGAAAAAGGTGCTTGGGGCCTAAACCTCTCTTGCGCATAACCACCAACCCGTAAAGGCGAATCCTGATGTTACGTACGCATGATGCTGGCGCTCTCCGCGCCTCCCATGAAGGCAATTCAATCTCGCTCGCAGGATGGGTCTCTCGCCGCCGTGATCATGGTGGAGTTGCCTTTATCGATCTCCGCGATGGTACTGGTTCTGTTCAAGTGGTGATTAGCGATGAGTCGATTGCTGGAGCTCTTCGCGCAGAGTGGTGCTTACAGATTAAGGGCACGGTTCGAAAGCGACCAGCAGGTAATGAGAACACCAATATTCCGACTGGTGAGATCGAGGTTGTTGCTAGCGAAGTAATTGTGCTCTCTGAATCAGCGCCACTGCCATTTCCGATTGATACCGGTTCAGAGGCTGAGATCAGCGAAGAGGTGCGGTTGAAGTATCGTTACCTAGATCTTCGCCGCGAACGCCCTGCCGCAAATTTGCGACTTCGCTCCAAGGTGACTTCGGCGATTCGCAGGGTGATGGAGGATTTGGATTTCCATGAGATTGAAACGCCGTATCTCACGCGTTCTACTCCAGAGGGTGCTCGAGATTTCTTAGTACCAGTACGTTTGCAACCAGGTAGTTGGTATGCGCTACCTCAATCTCCGCAGCTCTTCAAGCAGTTGTTGATGGTCGCTGGCATGGAGCGTTACTACCAAATTGCCCGCTGTTTCCGAGATGAAGATTTCCGTGCAGATCGCCAGCCTGAATTCACCCAACTAGATATTGAGATGTCGTTTATCGATCAGTCCGACATCTTGGCAGTGGCTGAAGAGATCTTGGTCAAGATCTGGCGTGAATCTGTTGGTTATGAGATTCCAACTCCGATACGCCATATGACCTATGCGGATGCCATGAATAGATACGGATCAGATAAGCCGGATCTTCGTTTTGGGTATGAACTCGTTGAAGTTACGGACTTCTTTAAAGAGACTCCTTTCCGCGTGTTTCAAGCTCCCTATGTCGGTGCGGTGGTTATGCCAGGTGGGGCTTCATCGCCACGTCGCGAACTTGATGCTTGGCAAGATTGGGCTAAGGCTCGTGGCGCAAAGGGAATCGCCTATGTTCTAGTGAATGAAGATGGCACTTTAGGCGGACCTGTAGCGAAGAACATTTCAGAACAGGAAGCTAACGGAATTGCTGCACTAGTCGGCGCTAAGAGTGGAGATGCAATCTTTTTTGCAGCTGGTGAGCGTTCTGCTTCTCAGCAGTTACTTGGCGCAGCTCGATTGGAGATTGGTCGCCGTTGCGGACTCATCGAAAATGGCAAGTGGGAGTTCCTCTGGGTCGTCGATGCTCCGATGTTCGAACCTACCGATGACGGTGGTTGGACAGCGGTACACCACCCATTTACCGGTCCTAAGCCAGAATTCTCCGCAACCTTTAAATCTGATCCGGGTTCAGCTCTCGCCTATGCCTATGACATTGTTCTCAATGGAACCGAGCTAGGCGGCGGCTCTATTCGTATCCATGATCGCAACATTCAAAAGGATGTCTTCTCTGTTATTGGTCTCTCTGATGAAGAGGCACAGAGCAAGTTCGGATTCCTTCTAGAGGCCTTCAATTACGGCCCACCGCCTCATGGTGGAATAGCTCTCGGTCTCGATCGAGTCTGTGCGCTACTTACAAACTCAGATTCAATCCGTGAAGTTATCGCATTTCCAAAGACAGCTAGCGGCGGAGATCCACTCACAGGTGCCCCAACTCCTATTACCCCGGCCCAACGTAAAGAGGCGGGTATCGATTGGGTTCCATCGAAAACAGAGCCAAAAGCAACGGTTACAGAATAGGGAACGGTAGGGTATCGATATGGGTCCAGGTGGAATAGCAACGATTATCGCGTCAGTCTCTCTTCTTGTCATTGCGGTAGCAATTGCATATGTCGTGGCGCGCGTTGGAAAGCTAGTTGATGAGGCTTCAGCGAGCTTGAAGGCTCTAACTGAGGAGACAGCACCATTGTTGGAAGAATCAACTCGTACTCTCGAACTCATCAACAGCCCGCTGGAGAGCTTCGCCCGAATTACGAAGAACGTTGAAGAGGTAACCTCAAAGGTCACTGATGCGACTACCGGTTTTATGGAGAAGAACGGTCCAGCAGTCAAAGTTGCAGGAGCCCTACTAGGCGCAGCTCAGATGAAAAAAGGCCGTAAATCTAAGAAGAAAGCTGAGTAACTCTTACCGTGCAATCCGCTGAAATTCGCTCACGCTGGCTCAACTTCTTCGAATCTGGAAATTCACTTGGGCTTGAGCACACCGTTGTTCCATCAGCTTCGCTAATCGCGGATGACCCCAACCTTCTTCTAGTCAATGCTGGCATGGTTCCATTTAAACCATACTTTCTCGGCGAAGTTAAACCGCCATTTGATCGAGCAACGTCCGTACAAAAGTGTGTGCGCACTTTGGATATCGATGAAGTTGGAAAGACAACCCGGCATGCGTCTTTCTTTCAGATGTGCGGAAACTTCTCATTCGGTGATTACTTTAAAGAGGGAGCAATCTCGCTTGCTTGGGAGCTCTTAACTAAACCAGTCTCTGATGGTGGTTATGGTTTCCCGGAAGATAAATTATGGGTAACGGTCTACCTCGATGATGATGAGGCCGAGGAGATCTGGCACAAGAAAATTGGTATCCCAAAGAATCGAATTCAGCGACGAGATATGGCCGATAACTTCTGGTCTATGGGCGTACCAGGTCCGTGTGGTCCATGCTCTGAAATTTACTTTGATCGTGGCCCTGCATACGGGGCAGATGGCGGACCTATCGCCGATGAGAATCGTTACCTTGAAATCTGGAATCTCGTCTTTATGCAGAATGAGCGCGGAGAAGGCGGCGGAAAAGATGGCTACCCAATTCTCGGTGAATTACCAGCTAAGAGCATCGATACCGGTCTTGGCCTCGAACGCGCAGCAGCGCTATTGCAGGGCGTTGAGAATATCTACGAAATTGATACCACTATGCAAATCCTCTCCAAGGCGATGGATCTATCGGGCGTTAAATATGGTTCTAACGAGAAATCAGATATCTCTCTCCGCGTAGTTGCCGACCATGCAAGAACTGCGGCGATGCTTATCGGTGATGGCGTTACCCCGGGTAATGAGGGCCGCGGTTATGTGCTTCGACGAATGATGCGTCGCACGATTCGCAATATGAGATTACTTGGAACCAACGACGCGATTATGTCTGAACTTACTCAAGCGGCGATCGGCGCTATGGGTCCGCAATATCCAGAGTTGGTGACAGATAGCAAGCGAATCTTGGCCGTTGCAACTGCCGAGGAAGAGTCTTTCCTTCAGACCCTGAAGAGCGGAACGCAGATATTTGATTTAGCAACTGCATCGCTTAAGTCGGAGAAGAAATCGATTCTTCCAGGCGATGAAGTATTCAAACTCCACGATACATATGGCTTCCCGTTCGATCTCACCCTTGAGATGGCACGTGAAGAAGGCCTTGAAGTCGATGAAGATGGTTTCCGTCGATTGATGAAGGAGCAGCGCGATCGTGCCAAGGCTGATGCCAAGGCGAAGAAGAGCGGTCACACCGACCTGACTGAGTATCGAAAGATTGCCGATGCCAAAGGTGCAACCTCGTTTATCGG
>JBEGTC010000057.1:0-6830 GCA_041179565.1 Actinomycetota bacterium | reverse complement strand
CAACGCGCTAACTAAGAACAATGTCTTAGCTGCCAACTACCCCTTCGCCACCATCGAGCCCAATGTCGGCGTCGTTGGTGTTCCCGATGAGCGGTTGGCAAAGCTCGCTGCGATTTTCGGCTCCGAGAAGCTCCTGCCAGCTGCGGTCGAATTCGTCGATATCGCCGGCATCGTCAAGGGCGCCTCTGAGGGTGCTGGCCTTGGCAATAAGTTCTTGGCAAATATCCGCGAAACCGATGCCATCTGTCAGGTTATCCGCGTCTTTACCGACGGCGATGTTGTTCACGTCGATGGTCGTGTTGATCCCTCGAGCGATATCGAAACTATCAATACCGAACTTGCCCTTGCAGATCTACAGACGATTGAGAAAGCGATTCCTCGGTTAGAGAAAGAGGCGCGCACCGATAAGTCAAAGAGCGCAGTTCTGGAGGCGGTTAAAGCGGCAGAGGCGCATCTGGAATCAGGTAAGCCACTTTCAACTTCGAAAATTGATCTCTCACTCGTTCACGAACTTCATCTCTTGACTGCCAAGCCATTCTTATATGTCTTCAATGTCGATGCCGCCGAACTCGGCGATCAAGAACTGCGCGCAAAGCTATCTGCGCTCGTAGCACCTGCTGAAGCAATCTTCTTAGATGCAAAGACTGAGGCCGAACTCGCAGAACTCTCTGATGAAGATGCGCTCGAGCTTCTTGAGGCGGTAGGTCTAACCGAACCAGGGCTTGCAACACTAGCTCGCGTTGGTTTCGATACTCTCGGGCTGCAGACATATTTAACTGCTGGCCCTAAAGAGGCGCGCGCATGGACTATTCATAAGGGTGACACTGCACCAATGGCAGCAGGCGTTATTCACACGGATTTCCAAAAGGGCTTTATCAAAGCTGAAATCGTCTCTTTTGATGACCTAATCGCTGCCGGATCAATGGCAGAAGCCAAAGCGCAAGGCAAAGTACGCATGGAAGGCAAGGATTACGTCATGCATGATGGTGATGTAGTCGAATTCCGCTTCAACGTATAACCCCTCTTTTCAGCCCTCGTTAGTAAAGTAGCCCTTCGGCGATTACCTGCCGTTAACCTTCCCTACCCACCCTTGGCGTGTGAAGAGCGCTCAAACCAACTACATCGACCGCGATTTGAGCTGGCTCGATTTCAATACCCGAGTTCTCGAACTAGCAGAGAATCAGAAGTTACCGCTCTTGGAGCGCGTAAAGTTCTTGGCAATCTACTCGTCAAATTTAGATGAGTTCTTTATGGTCCGCGTTGCTAGTCTTAAGCGGAAAATTGAATATGGTAATAATGAAAGTCTGATTTCTGGCTTAACGCCTCGCGAACTTCTCGTCGAAATCCATCACAAGGTACGTAAGCTACAAGAACGAGTATCCTTCTTAATCCTTAACGATTTAAAGCCACGACTCAGCGAAGAAGGCATAAAGCGGGTGAAGTGGGATTCGCTCTCAGATTCTGAAAAAGCGCCGCTGACTGAGCGATTTATCCGAGAAATATTTCCAGTTCTCACCCCACTTGCTTCTGATCCAGCCCACCCTTTTCCGCACATATCAGGCCTCTCGCTCAATTTGGGAATTATCGGTAGAGGTAAAGAAGGGGGAGAAGAGCAATTTGTTCGGGTAAAAGTCCCATCAAATGTCACCCGCATGATTCGGATCAATGAGACCGACAATTCTTATATCCTCTTGGAAGATCTCATTGCAGAGCACCTTCATCTCCTCCTGCCTGGTGCGATTATGGAAGAGATTTATTTTTTCCGGGTAACTCGAAATCAGGATCTCGAGATTGATGAAGATGATGCGGAAGACTTGTTGGAAACTCTAGAGGAAGAGTTGTCTCGACGTAAGTTTGGCTCTGCTGTACGTATGGAGGTTGAGGAAGGTGTGGCCCGCCGCCTCTTGGATAAGCTCACTGAAGAGCTGGAGATTTCC
The DNA here is from genome assembly GCA_041179565.1 of Actinomycetota bacterium. GTDB lineage: Bacteria > Actinomycetota > Actinomycetes > Nanopelagicales > Nanopelagicaceae > Planktophila. Next base: position 4,893 of record JBEGTC010000057.1, on the reverse strand, counting down.
TCAAACGAGGTCTTCGTTCTGACGCCACCGCTAGATTTAACTTATCTATTTGAGATGTATAGCCTCGATCTGCCACATCTGAAAGATCACCCATTTCGATCAGTTCAACCTCATCGCTTAGAAGATATTGATCGACACGACGCCGATGCATTCTTCTCAGCTATTCGCGAGGGTGAGCTTCTCCTTCACCATCCCTACCAAACCTTCACTTCGACCGTCACTCGCTTTGTGGAGCTTGCGGCGCAAGATCCAAAGGTGCTGGCAATTAAACAGACGCTCTACCGCACATCTGGTGATTCACCGATTATGAAGTCCTTAATCGAAGCAGCAAAGGCTGGTAAGCAGGTTCTCGCAGTCATCGAGTTGCGGGCGCGTTTTGACGAACAGGCGAATGTACGTTGGGCGAAGAAACTTGAAGATGCTGGCGCACATGTTGTCTATGGTGTGCTTGGTCTAAAAACTCATGCCAAGGCAAGCTTAGTTGTGCGAAGAGAAGATCATGGGCTTACCGTCTATTCTCATATCGGAACCGGAAATTACAACCCCAAAACTGCGCGAATTTATGATGACTTAGGTGTTATGAGCGCAGATCCATTACTCGGACAAGATCTCTTGATGCTCTTCAATCAATTGAGTGGCGTACTTTCACAATCGCAATACTCCAGGCTATTGGTTGCACCGCATGGAATCAGAACCCAACTTCTCGAGAAAATCGAGCGCGAACGCCGCAATCACCTCGATGGCAAGCCATCGCAAATCCGGTGGAAGGTTAATTCGCTTGTCGATAACGTGATGATTGATGCGCTCTATCAGGCAGCCAAAGATGGAGTTCCCATCGAACTATATGTGCGCGGGGCGTGCTCTTTCCGAATGAGCAAAGTAGCTAAATATCGGAATGTCCAGGTCCGTTCAATCTTGGGGCGATTCCTTGAGCACTCTCGAATATACAACTTCCACAATGGCGGCGACCCAGAGTTTTACATCGGTAGCGCAGACATTATGGAGCGCAATCTCGACCGTCGGGTTGAAGCGCTAATTCGCATAGATGAAGCCGAGCATAAAGCAAAGCTTGCAATGATTCTGGAGCTCTCGCATTCCCCACGTTTTCGCATGTGGGAGATGGCAGAGGACGACACATGGCAATATCGAAAGAACGGCCCAGAAGGTAAGCCACTGGAAGATTTCCAGGAGTACTTCATTGAAAGGAATAAGAAATGATCCGTGCAGCGGGAGCAATCATCTGGCGTGAAACTTCGCCATTTGATTTAGAGGTACTTGTAATCCATCGCCCTCAATATGATGACTGGAGTTTTCCAAAGGGTAAAGTCGACGATGGCGAGTCCGCCATTGCAGCGGCATATCGAGAGGTAAAGGAAGAGACCGGCGTTGAAGCCATTTTCGGACAGTACCTTGGCACTACCTCCTACAAGGTAGAGGACCATAAGAAGAAAGTTAAGTATTGGATGGCGCGCGCAAAGAGCGTTCCTAGCCACTTCATCCCAAATTCTGAGGTCGATAAAATTGAATGGGTCGACACTAAGACAGCACGCCACTTCTTAACCCATGAGGAAGACCGCGAACTTTTAGAGGACTTCATCGCAAAAGAGAGATATGCCTCAACCCTCATTCTCCTTCGCCATGCCAAGGCGGTGAAGCGCAGTGATTGGAATGATTACGATTTGGATCGCCCACTTAGTTCTGAAGGTGTAGAGCAAGCTCAGAAGTTGATTAAGCAGTTGGAGCCCTTCGACATCCAGGGAATTTACTCATCTGATGCCACTCGTTGTTTCTCAACTATCGAGCCTTACGCTCTAGCTAAGGCGGTAAAGGCAAATGTCAGTAAAGATTTAAATGAGGAGACCTTTGATAAGAACTCCAAAACTTCAGTTGAATATGTACGGCAGGTGATGAAGTTTGAGGGAAACCATCTCATCTCAGGCCATAACCCGATCATCCCTCACGTGCTCTCCAAGATTGCCCGCGTTGAGTACTCATCCGATGATTTAAGCCCGGCAGATGCGTGGATTGTGCATCATCGCGGCGACAAGATAGTTGCCGTTGAATTTCTGGCGCGCCCTACGATTTAAGCCAATCGAGTCGTTGTAGCACAATTCCTTCGCGCAGAGCCCAAGGGCATTGTGCGAGGGAGTTGATTCCCAAGATCTCCATGGCGCCTCTAGCCACCATTGCTCCAGCGACGATCTGCGTTGCTCGGCTCTGTGAGACGCCTGGTAACGACGCTCGCTTAGCATGTTCCATTCCTTGCAGCTTGTTAGTGATGACGCTAAGCCCTTCAAGGGTGAGGTGCTTACCGAGCTCAGGGAGGTAGTTCTCCTGAATTCTCCGCAGAGTGCGGAACGTTTTACTGGTACCGATGGCCGTACTTCTTGCAGCGTCGCCGATTTCGGTTTTTAGCGGAGTTAAAACTTCCGTAATGTGGCTCTCAAGTTTTCGAAGTGATTTCTCAGAGAACGGATCTCCAGTTAAGAATTGGCGAGTCATGCGGCTAGCGCCAAGCATCACAGAATTTGAGTATCGCGGATTCTCTTGATCGCCGCGCGCAATCTCAAGTGAACCGCCACCGATATCGAGTAAGAGGACATCACCAGCTGACCAACCGACCCAACGGCGAACTGCGAGGAAGGTAAATCTCGCCTCATCTTCGCCTGAGAGAACCTCTAAATCAATGCCAGTCTCGTCAAAGACTGCGCTAAGTACAGACTCTGAATTAGTTGCCTCGCGTATTGCAGAGGTTGCAAATGCAAGAGTCTCATCAATCTTGATATCACGAGCTTGATTTTTCAACCGGGTAAGAGTTGCTAGTAAGGTCGTAATTCCCTCAGCGGAAACCTCTCCTGAATCAGTGAGGTATTCGGCTAATTGGATTTCTTCTTTGAAGCTCTGATAGGCCAACGGCGCCGAGCCATGGTGTGCATCCATAATCTGCAGATGCACGGTATTTGACCCGACATCGAGGACTCCGAGGCGCATTGGGTTAGTCTATTGAACGAAGTTTCTACTTCATGAACTACGCCTAAACTTTCGGCGATTATCTCTATATAGGCCTCTACGGTAAGATTGGCACCTGCACTTCAGACGTAAGTGCCCTTATATCTGGAGTTTCTCTTCAATGCCAAAGACCCAAGCACACCTCAAAGACCTGCCAGTAAAGACCCGCGACGATATCCGTAACGTCGCGATCATCGCCCACGTTGACCATGGAAAGACCACTCTCGTGGATGCGATGTTGTGGCAGTCCGGCGCCTTCGCAGCTCATAAGAAGCAGGACGAGGGTCAAGACCGCATGATGGACTCAATGGATCTTGAGCGCGAAAAGGGAATCACCATTCTCGCTAAGAACACCGCAGTTCGTCGCGGCAACTCAATCATCAACATTATCGATACCCCAGGCCACGCCGACTTCGGTGGCGAGGTCGAGCGCGGACTCGAAATGGTTGATGGCGTTATCTTGCTCGTCGATGCATCTGAAGGTCCGCTTCCGCAGACTCGCTTCGTATTGCGCAAAGCGTTGCAGAAGAATCTCCCAGTTATCTTGCTCATTAATAAGGTCGACCGCCCAGACTCACGTATCGCTGAGGTTGTCGATGAGGCGTACGAGCTATTCCTTGATCTCGATGCCAATGAAGATCAGATTGATTTCCCAGTTGTCTATGCATCTGCAAAGAACGGTCGCGCTTCGCTGACTCGTCCTGCCGATGGTGGATTGCCTGCAGAAGAGAATCTCGATGTTCTCTTCCAAGTTATCAATGAGACTGTCCCCGCACCTAAGTATCACGAAGGTGCGCCACTGCAAGCTCACGTCACCAACCTCGACTCTTCACCATTCCTTGGTCGTCTAGCTCTCTGCCGTATCCACGAAGGTACGATCAAGAAGGGCCAATCAGTTATGTGGATGAAGACTGATGGAACTCAAGAGCGAGTAAAGATTTCAGAACTTCTTATTACCGAAGCGCTCGAGCGCGTACCAGCTCTTGAGGCAGGCCCGGGCGACATCGTCGCTATCGCAGGTATCGAGACCATTACCTTGGGCGAGACCCTCGCAGATCTAGAGGCGCCATATGCCTTGCCGCTAATTAAGGTTGATGAGCCATCGATCTCGATGACCATTGGTATTAACACCTCACCTCTCGCCGGAAAGTCAGGCAAGTTGCTGACCGCACGTCAGGTGAAAGATCGCCTCGATAAAGAGCTGATCGGTAACGTTTCACTCCGTATTCTCAATACCGAACGCCCAGATGCTTGGGAAGTTCAGGGACGCGGCGAACTTCAGCTCGCAGTTCTCGTTGAGATCATGAAGCGTGAAGGTTTCGAGCTCACTGTCGGTAAGCCACAGGTAGTTACCAAGATGATTGATGGCAAGCTGCACGAGCCAATGGAATCTCTGACTATCGATGCGCCAGAAGAGTATCTCGGCGTACTTACTCAGTTGATGGCGCTACGCAAGGGCCGTATGGAGCAGATGGTTAACCACGGCACCGGATGGATTCGCCTTGAGTACAAGGTTCCGTCACGTGGTTTGATCGGATTCCGAACTGAGTTCCTCACTGAAACTCGCGGAACCGGACTTCTTCACCACGTCTTTGATTCATACGAGCCATGGTTCGGCGAGCTCCGTACCCGTGCCACCGGATCACTTGTCTCTGACCGTATGGGTGCAGTTACTTCATATGCACTCGCTGGAATTCAAGAGCGCGGAACAATCTTCGTCGAGCCAGGCGATGAGGTTTATGAGGGCATGGTTATCGGTGAGAACTCACGTTCTGACGATATGGATGTTAACTGTGTTCGCGAGAAGAAGCTCACCAATATGCGCGCTTCAGGTACCGATGATTCTGAGAAGTTGATTCCACCTAAGAAGCTCAATATGGAAGG
>JBEGTC010000056.1:0-7151 GCA_041179565.1 Actinomycetota bacterium | reverse complement strand
AGTGAGGAGGCGAGAATTACAGTGTCGCCTTGTCCTACTCGAATCTGGTGATCACCATTTGCCATCCGCGAAAGGGCAGCCATTGGTTCGCCCTGCGAACCAGTTGATATGAGAACTACGTTATCTCCATAATCATCTAAGTTCTTCAGTTCGATTACCGCACCAGCCGGAACATTGAGATAACCCATATCCTCCGTTCATATTGCGCACCATTGAGCGGCCGATAAAACAGACCTTACGGCCATGTTCGTGGGCAACATCAATTACCTGTTGGACTCGATGGACATGAGAGGAGAATGAGGCAACGATGACTCGCTTCTTAGTCGTTGCAATAACTCGGTGGAGCGCGGGCATGATTTCGCGCTCGGCAGGGGTAAAGCCTGGAATATCTGCATTGGTGGAGTCGGCAAGAAAGATATCGACTCCCTCATCACCCAGTCGGGCAAAACTCGCTAGATCAGTAGTGCGACCATCGAGCGGGAGTTGATCCATCTTAAAGTCACCGGTTGCCAAGACCATGCCTGCTTTGGTGCGAATAGCGAGAGCAAGCGCATCCGGGATCGAGTGGTTAACAGCAATACATTCAAGGTCAAATCCCTCGATTGAGAAGCGGTCACCTTCGCGAACCTCTCGAGTAATTGGTCCAATTCGATGTTCCTTACATTTCGCCGTAATTAAGGCGATGGTAAGTGGGGAGCCAATCAATGGGATATCTACCCGTTCGCGCAGTAGATAAGGAACTGCGCCGATATGGTCTTCATGTCCATGGGTTAGAAATACCGCAACCACATCATCGAGGCGATCTCTGATGTAGCTAAAGTCGGGAAGGATTAAATCGATACCAGGCTGGTTATCCTCTGGAAAGAGAACGCCGCAATCGACGATTAATAACTTTCCATCGTGCTCATAGACCGTCATATTGCGACCGATCTCAGAGATTCCGCCTAAGGCAACGATACGCAGGCCACCTTTGGCGAGTGGGCTCGGAGTACCTAAATTAGGGTGGGGATGTTGAGTCATGAATTAAATATCAGCGCTATTTATTCGCAAGCGCGACGCCGCCTGCGATGAGATCTTTGCGTAGTTGCTCGATCTGCTCTGGCGTTGCATCTACAAGAGGAAGTCGTGTTGTACCGCCAGGAAGGCCCATCAACCCCATCGCAGCCTTGGTGAGAATGGCGCCTTGGGTTCGGAAGGTTCCAGTAAAGACTGGAAGTAATTGCTGATGAATCTCCAACGCCTTCGCCGCATCGCCGGCAAACCAGGCATCGAGCATCGCCTTGAGTTCAGTTCCAACTGTATGGCCACAGACTGATACAAAACCGACCGCTCCTACTGCAAGAAGTGGCAAATTGAGAATGTCATCGCCTGAATAAACTGGAATTCCGCAGCGTTTGATTACCCATGAGGTGCTCGCTGAATTTCCCTTGGCATCTTTAAGCGCGACGATATTGTCGACGCTATCGAAGAGGCGGCAGATTGTGTCATTCTCAATCTCAATACCAGTGCGACCAGGGATGTCATACATCATGATCGGAAGATCTGTCGCTGCTGCTACTGCGCGGAAGTGCGCCTCTACTCCAGCTTGTGGTGGCTTGTTGTAGTAAGGAACGACTACGAGCAGACCATCTGCACCGGCTTCTTGCGAACGCTTAGCCTGTTCGACGGTATAAGCCGTTTCGTTATCGCCTGCGCCAGAGAGGACTTTAACTTTTGGACCGACAACGCTCTTGACCACTCGAATGATCTCGAGCTTCTCAGATGACTTGGTGGTTGGCGCCTCACCGGTGGTTCCGTTGACTGCGATTCCATCGTGGCCATGATCTACAAGATGCTGCGCGAGCTTTGCAACGCCGTCCCAATCGATTGAGCCATCCTTATTAAAAGGGGTCACCATTGCGGTGATTAAGCGGCCGAATGGTGCGTTGATACTCATCTCAGAATCTTATCCTTTATGGCGCTACGCGACCAGATTTTTCAAAGGCTTGATAGGTCAGAGGCATCAATTTTGCGAATTCAGCCTCCATTTTCTCAGCAACCATCTCAATTTCACGTTGTGGGTAGCTTGGGAAATGTGATCCCTCTCGAGAGGTGCGAAGAGATAGGAAGTTCATCAGAGCGCGAGCATTCATCGTTACATACATAGATGAGTATGTAGCCACTGGAAGTACAGCGCGAGCGACTTCACGAGCAATGCCAGCATCGAGCATCTTCTTATATGACTCGTAAGCGACTACATATGCATCCTTCATTGCAGCGACAGTTACCTCAAATTGCTCTGCGGTGCCCGGAACGAACTCATATGCGCCGGTCTTACCAATTTGAATGAGGTTTCGCTCTTTATTAGGGATGTAGAAGACCGGCTTCAATTCGCGGTAGCGACCAGATTCTTCGTTGTAAGAAGCGATGCGGTGGCGCATAAATTCACGGAAGACGAAGATCGGAGCTGAGATAAAGAAGGTCATTGAGGTGTGCTCAAATGGTGAGCCGTGGCGCTCACGCGCGAGGTAGTTAATTAAGCCGGCTGAGCGAGCTGGATCTTCGCCGATCTCATCCATCGACTGCTCTCCTGCTGTCGAAACACGAGCTGCCCAAATAACATCGGCATCGCTGGCGCTAGCCTTAATGAGCTCGACCGAAACGTCGTCGCGGAAGATGATTTCAGAGTGGGTAGATTCAGACATGGGCGCACCTTATCGAGCAACCCCCCTCCCGTTCCGGCATCTATGAGGCAGAATGTCCGCGTGTCCCGAGTGAACCGCACCACCGCAGCCGCATCGCTGAGCGTCTCCTTCACAGTAGGGCTCTATGGCATCGCCTTCGGTGCCGCCGGTATCGCAGCCGGCTTCTCACTACTTCAGACCTGCCTCCTCTCACTACTCACCTTCTCGGGCGCATCACAATTCGCTGTAGTCGGAGTTCTCGGTGCAGGCGGCAGCGCGCTATCAGGAATTGCAACGGCATCACTGCTGGGAATTCGAAACGCGCTCTATGGATTACGTATGGCACCAATCATGCAGATCCGTGGCTGGCGACGAGTTGTTGGCGCACAAGTCACTATCGATGAATCGACCGGCGTCGCCTTAGGTCAATCAGAGCTCGGCAGAGATGCGATGCGTCAAGGTTTCTGGCTCACCGGTATCGGTGTATATGTTTTCTGGAATCTCTTTACTCTCGTAGGAGCACTTGGAGCACAAGCAATTGGAGATCCAGCCGCTTGGGGGCTCGATGCGGCAGTCCCTGCTGCATTTTTAGGTTTGGTCTGGCCAAGACTGACTAATAACTTTGAGCGAGCATTGGCAATCTCGGCGATGGTGCTCTCGCTCGCCCTGACGCCATTTGTCGCCGCTGGAATTCCTATTATCTCAACTGCGTTACTAGCGGTGGCATTTGGCTGGAAGGCGCGCTCATGAGCCAGATTTGGATTGCGGTAATTGGTACGAGCGCAATCGCCTTTGGATTGAAGTACTTTGGCCATAGCGTTCCAGAGAAGTACCTCACCAATCCACGCGCACTTCGCATCAATACGCTGATTCCTATCGCACTCTTAAGCGCGCTCGTCGCGGTTCAGAGCGTCGGCGAAAAGAGCAAATTGGTAATTGATCAGCGACTTGCAGGTATGACGGTCGCGGTAATCGCCCTCGTACTCAAAGCACCGTTTCCAGTTGTGGTACTTGGATCAGCGCTAGTAAGCGCGCTGACCTTCAGATACCTCAATTAATTTAAATAACCTTAAGCGCCTCTAACTTCGCCTTCAAATCATTATCAGATGGCTCGGTTAAGTGAGTTCCATCAGGAAAGACGATAACTGGAATTGACTGTGCGCCGCCATTAATCTCCATCACCTTTGCCGCAGCGCTCTTATCTGCCTCAACATCGATATGGGTAATCTGAACGTCGAGCTCTTCAAGGAGACGCTTGGAACGACGGCAATCTCCGCACCAATCAGCTCCGTACATTGTGATCTCTGGATGTGATGACATTTTCTCTCTCGCTCTACTAGTGGTTACATAAACTTCTCAAGGCCCACGGTGAGCCCTGGATGAGATGAAATCTGGCGAACTCCGAGAAGAACGCCAGGCATAAATCCGGCGCGATCCAATGAGTCGTGACGAATAGTGAGAGTCTCCCCTAGACCGCCAAAGAGAACTTCTTGATGAGCGATCAAGCCGCGAAGTCGAATTGAATGAACTGGAACATCGCCAACGGTGGCACCGCGCGCGCCATCGAGTGAGGTGTGAGTTGCATCTGGCATTGCTTGGAGATTGGCCTCCTTGCGGGCCTTTGAGATGAGATCTGCAGTACGAGCTGCTGTACCAGATGGCGCATCGACCTTATTGGGATGGTGAAGTTCGATGATCTCTGCAGATTCGAAGAACTTAGCTGCCTTCTCGGCGAACTCCATCATCAAGACCGCGCCGATAGCAAAGTTTGGTGCGATGAGAACGCCCGCCTTTGGATTGGCGCTAAGCCAACTCTGAATTTGAGCGATGCGATCCTCTGAAAAACCAGTGGTGCCAACTACCGCATGAATACCGTGCTTGGTGAGAAACTCTAAATTTCCCATCACTACATCTGGAGTTGTGAAATCAACAACTACCTCAGCGCCCGCTGTGAGTAGCGCATCGAGCGAGTCACCTTGATCTAGCGCAGCAACGAGCTGGCAATCTGTGGCCTCATTAACGGCCTTCACAACCTCTGAACCCATTCGACCGCGAGCTCCGAGTACGCCTACCTTAATCATGAGTTCAACACCTTCTCAAACTTTGCTGGATTCTTAAATGGTCCGACGAGAGCAAGGGTAGGCGTCTTGGTGAGATACTCGCCAGCAATTTCGCGAATGTCTTCTGCAGATACGCGTGAAATGGCCTTCAAAATCTCATCGAAATCCATAACTTGGCCATAGACAATCTCATTCTTGCCGATCCGGCTCATGCGAGAGCCGGAATCTTCTTGGCTCAATACCAATGAGCCTCGAACTGCACCTTTAGCGCGCTCAATCTCCTCATGTGACATCCCGTTGTCGGCAACGTCTGCGAGGACTTCGCGAATAATTTCAACGACTTCAACTGCCTTAGTTGGATTGCAGCCAGCGTAGAAACTTAAGGTGCCGGTGCCGGCAAATTGCTGCGAATATGCATAAACCGAATATGCCAGGCCGCGCTTCTCGCGAATCTCTTGGAATAGACGTGAAGACATTCCACCGCCGAGAGCTGCAGATAAAACCCCCATGGCGAAGCGACGATCATCGGCGCGAGCCACTCCCTCCATGCCATAGAGCATGTGAGCTTGCTCAGTCTTGCGATACATCAAGCCAACTGGAATCTGCGGACCGCGCTTAATGGCGGTAGTCGGACGAATATTTGGTGTATCTGCGATGTCGAGGAAGTTATCTCGTGACAACGCCTCTTCTACCATGGCTACAACCCGCTTGTGTTTGATATTTCCAGCGACGGCAACTACCAAGTCAGATGGTTTGTACTTCTTCTTGTAGTAGTTAAAGACGGTATTGCGTGACATCCCTTTTATTGACTCGATTGTTCCCAAGATAGGGCGGCCAATCTGGGTGTCGCCGTAATAGGTATCGCTGAAGAGATCATGGACGAGGTCGCTTGGATCATCATCGCGCATAGCGATCTCTTCCAAGACGACTTTCCGCTCTGATTCAACATCGAGAGCGGTCACGATAGATGAGGTAATCAAATCACTCACTACATCAATCGCCATTGGCAGATCAGTGTCGATCACTCGAGCGTAGAAGCAGGTGTATTCCTTTGAGGTAAAGGCATTCATCTCACCGCCAACAGATTCAATGGCAGATGAGATCTCGAGCGCATTGCGAGACTTTGTACCTTTAAAGAGAAGGTGCTCTAGGAAGTGAGAAGCACCGGCAGTTGCCGGTGCTTCATCACGCGAACCTACATTGACCCAGATGCCAACAGCTGCGCTTCGGACAGAGGGAACTTCCTCAGTAACAATGCGCAGGCCGCTGGCGTGGACCGATCTCTTAACAGACATTACTCAGCAGATGCTGCGCCTTCTTCGAGAACTGGAACGAGAGAGAGCTTGCCCTTTGGATCGATCTCACCGATCTCAACCTGGACCTTATCTCCCACCTTCATAACATCTTCGAGATTCTCAATTCGCTTTCCGCCATGCATCTTGCGAATCTGTGAAACGTGAAGGAGTCCATCCTTGCCTGGCATAAGCGAGACGAATGCTCCGAATGTCGCAAGCTTTACGACTGTTCCGAGGTAACGCTCTCCCACCTCAGGCATCTGAGGGTTGGCGATTGCATTGATCTGCGCACGAGCTGCCTCAGCTGATGGGCCATCGGTTGCACCGATGTAGATGGTTCCGTCATCTTCGATAGAGATCTCAGCGCCTGTCTCATCCTGAATCTGGTTGATGATCTTGCCCTTAGGGCCGATAACCGCACCGATCTGATCAACTGGAATCTTTACCGAGATGATGCGAGGAGCGTATTGGCTCATCTCATCTGGGGTATCGATCGCCTCGTTCATGACATCGAGAATCGCAAGACGCGCTTCCTTTGCCTGGTGGAGGGCGCCAGCGAGAACTGATGCTGGGATTCCATCGAGCTTTGTATCAAGCTGGAGAGCTGTAACAAAGTCCTTAGTTCCGGCAACCTTGAAGTCCATATCTCCGAATGCATCTTCTGCACCGAGGATATCTGTGAGGGCAACGTACTCGACCTTGCCATCGACATCATCCGAGATAAGACCCATTGCAATACCTGCTACTGGCGCCTTAAGCGGCACACCAGCTTGAAGCATTGAGAGAGTTGAAGCACAGACAGAGCCCATTGAAGTTGAACCATTTGAACCCAGAGCCTCTGAGACCTGACGAATTGCATATGGGAACTCTTCGCGAGTTGGAAGTACTGGAATAAGTGCGCGCTCAGCAAGAGCACCGTGACCGATTTCGCGACGCTTAGGTGTGCCAACGCGACCTGTCTCACCAGTTGAATATGGTGGGAAGTTGTAGTTGTGCATGTAGCGCTTTGAAGTCTCAGGGCTCATTGTGTCGAGCTGCTGCTCCATCTTAAGCATATTGAGAGTTGTGATTCCGAGAATCTGAGTCTCTCCACGCTCGAAGATTGCTGAGCCATGAACGCGAGGAATTACCTC
>JBEGTC010000055.1:0-6978 GCA_041179565.1 Actinomycetota bacterium | reverse complement strand
CGGAGCATCTCTTCGAGGTTCTCCATATGGCCAGTCTGCGATGCATGTTCTTTTAACGCAGCAATCTTAAAGTGAAAAGTATCGGTGATATCTACGAAGTGATCTGGATGTGAATGGCCCTGCATCCATACCTCTTTCACCTTCCATGGTTGGAGGCCTTCAACCTCTAAAAGATCGGTAAATGCATATGGATTGCGAGCATCGGGATAGACCGCTTGAATCGTTGCTTCGCCGGCCGCTAAGTGGTCTGGATGGCTAGCACCGATCCGTTCCCAATTGCGCTCTGGTGATTGGCAGACGATTCGATCTGGTTGAACTCGACGAATCTGTCGAACAATATCTTTGCGAAGCGCGATCGTCGGCTCGAGATGGCCGTCAACATAGTTGAGGAATGTGACATCAGAGATTCCTAAAGCAGCACAAGCGGCGCGTTGTTCGCGCTGGCGTACCGCTGGCATCTCCTCGCGACTGTATTCAGACTCCTCGCCACCTTGATCACCATTGGTGCAGAGGACGTAGCTAACCGCGATTCCTTTCTGTACCCACTGTGCGATAGTTCCGGATGCTCCAAAATCGGAGTCATCCGGATGGGCATTTACAACGAGGACGCGCTTGATTTCAGAATCTGAGAGAGGCTCCATAAGAGCGAAGCCTATTAGACTCCCCGCCATGCACGCCAATGACGAGCTCCTCGAGGGACTCAACCCGCAACAACAGGATGCTGTTGCACATGCAGGTTCACCACTCTTGGTTGTCGCTGGCGCAGGATCAGGCAAGACGCGAGTTCTTACTCGCAGAATCGCTTACTTGATGGCCCGTCGAGGTGTTAAGCCTTATGAAATCCTCGCCATCACCTTCACCAATAAAGCGGCGGGCGAGATGAAGGAGCGAGTCACCGAACTAGTCGGTCCGATCGCGAAATCGATGTGGGTCTCAACTTTCCACTCCGCCTGCGTTCGCCTGCTTCGCCAAGAGGTGGAGCGGTTGGGGTATAGCTCATCATTCACCATCTATGACTCAGCAGATTCGCAGAAATTAATCCAGAAGGTGTGCGAGAGCCTCAACTTAGATTCCAAGCGGTATCCAGCTCGCCAATTCCAAAACATAATCTCTAACGCCAAGAATGAACTCCAGAGCCCATACGAATTCTTGAGCAAAGCGACCAATCAATTCGACACTATCGCAGCCGATGTTTATACGATGTATGAGAAGCGGCTGAAGCAATCAAATGCAATGGATTTCGATGATTTGATTATGAAAACGGTCGAAGTACTTCAGAAGTTCCCAGAGGCGAAAGCTCGTTTTCGGTCACGCTTTCGCCACATTCTGGTTGATGAATACCAAGATACCAACCACGCCCAATATCAATTGGTTAAGGAGCTCACTGGCGATGCCACGGATGGTTTCCCAATCGCTGAGCTCTGCGTAGTAGGCGATGCCGACCAATCAATCTATGGCTTCCGTGGTGCAACCATTAGAAACATTCTGCAATTTGAAGTCGATTATCCGAATGCAAAGACGGTGCTTCTCGAACAGAATTATCGATCGACTCAGAACATACTCTCGGCGGCAAATGCCGTCATATCGAAGAATGAATCTCGCAAGGAGAAGAATCTCTGGTCTGATTCAGGAGCCGGTGCGCCACTCGTGGGATACGTTGCTGAATCTGAATACGATGAGGCAGAGTTTGTTAAAGGCGAGATACGTGAGCTTCAAGATAAGGACATCTCAAAGCCAGGTGATACCGCGGTCTTCTACCGCACCAATGCTCAGTCTCGTATCTTTGAAGAAATCTTTATGCGCGCCGCAATCCCTTACAAAGTTGTGGGCGGCCTCCGATTCTATGAGCGTAAGGAAGTTAAGGATCTACTCGCTTATCTGCGAGTCCTAGCCAACCCGACTGATGAAGTCTCGCTTCGACGAATCATCAACTTCCCAAAGCGCGGAATCGGTGATCGCGCGATCGAAGAGGTCGATGCATTTGCAGCAGCTCAAGGCATTGGTTTCTGGGATGCGCTATTGCGAGTTCGAGAGGCGACTGCTGTTCCTAACAAGGCATCACAGTCGATCGTTGATTTCACAAATATGATCTCTGCTCTAGCAGTCCTAGTTGAGGTAAATACCAAACCCTCGACCATCATTGAAGCTGCACTTGAACAATCGGGTTTGATGAAAGAACTCGCCAATAGCAGTGATCCGCAGGATGAAGTTCGCATTGAAAACTTACAAGAACTTGTCTCGGCTTCGATTGAATATGAAGAACGAAGCTTCGACGAACTTGGCGAAGACGAGGTAATTTCACTCGGCGGTTTCTTGGAGAAGGTCTCACTTGTAGCTGATGCTGATGAGATACCAGATGGTGAAGACCACGGGGGAGTCGTAACGTTGATGACCTTACATACCGCTAAAGGTTTGGAATTTCCGACCGTCTTTCTCACCGGCATGGAAGATGGCATATTCCCGCATGCGCGAACTTTCGATGATCCAAAGGAGATTGAAGAGGAGCGACGATTGGCCTACGTCGGACTCACTCGTGCAGAGAAGCGGCTCTACATCTCGCGCGCCGAATATCGCTTGACCTTTGGCACCCCTAAGTACAACCCGGCATCACGTTTTCTCGATGAAATTCCGAGCTCACTCATTGAGTGGAAGAACGACGGAAAAGCCGCTTACACATCATCTAGCGCTGTTCGTAAATCTCGAACCGCCTCGGCTCCGCCACCACGAGCTACCGGCAAGACATCCTCGGCGATGGTCTTAGAGATTGGTCAGCGTGTGTCTCATGACACATTTGGCTTAGGAACCGTTGTCGCTGTCGCCGGAGTGGGCGATAAGTCAGAGGCGACCATCAACTTCGGCGCATATGGCGATAAGCGCCTCCTGCTGCGATACGCCCCGGTCACGCCGCTGTAATCCAGGCTCCTTGCCCGGGTTTAGGATTGCTCCCGCAGCACCGCACCTACGCATAAGGAGCTATGAGTGGATCTCTACGAATATCAAGCCCGCGACCTCTTTGAAAAGCACACCGTCCCGGTACTCAAGGGCGCTGTCGCAACCACCCCCGAGCAAGCTCGCGATGCCGCAGCAAGCATGGGTGGAAAGGTTGTTGTCAAAGCTCAGGTAAAAGTTGGTGGTCGCGGTAAGGCTGGTGGCGTAAAGCTTGCAGTCGATGCTGCCGATACCTTCGAGAAAGCTTCAGCAATTCTCGGAATGGATATCAAGGGTCACACAGTTCATAAGGTGATGATTGCTCAAGCAGCGCCTATCGTTGATGAGTATTACATCTCTATCCTGCTCGATCGTTCAAATCGCACATTCTTAGTGATGGCATCTGTTGCCGGTGGTATGGATATTGAAGAAGTTGCTCACACAACGCCAGAGAAGTTGGCGAAGGTTCCGGTAAGCGCAGTCGATGGCATTGATATTGCGCTCGCTAAGAAGATTATTGCTCAAGCTCAATTCCCAGCAGATGTTGCAGACCAAGTCGCAGATGTTCTCGTCAAGCTATGGGAGACATTCCAATCAGAGGATGCAACACTCGTTGAGGTAAATCCATTGGTGAAGACCGAAGATGGCCGCATCATCGCACTTGATGGCAAGGTCTCACTCGATGAAAATGCAGATTTCCGTCAGCCTGACCATGCCGCACTAGTTGATACCGCAACCGCAAATGCCCTCGAAGAAGCGGCAAAGGCGAAGGGTCTCAACTACGTCAAGCTCGACAATGGACAAGTTGGAATCATCGGTAACGGTGCTGGCCTTGTGATGTCGACTCTCGATGTCGTTGCTTACGCCGGCGAGAAGTTCGGTGGCATGCGCCCAGCAAACTTCCTCGATATCGGCGGCGGTGCATCTGCGCAGGTAATGGCAGATGGCCTCTCAATCATCTTGGGCGATCCAGATGTGAAGAGCGTATTTGTCAATGTCTTTGGTGGCATCACAGCGTGCGATGCAGTCGCTAACGGAATCGTTCAGGCGCTTGAGTTACTAGGCGATAAGGCAACTAAGCCGATCGTGGTTCGTCTCGATGGCAACAATGTCCTTGAAGGACGCGCAATTTTAAATGCTGCCAACCACCCACTGGTTGAACAGGCAGAGACTATGGATGGAGCAGCATCACGCGCTGCAGAATTGGCGGCGAAGTAATGTCAATCTTTATCAACTCTTCAAGCAAGGTAATCGTTCAGGGTATGACTGGCTCTGAAGGAACAAAGCACACTCGCCGCATGTTGGCATCTGGAACCAAAGTTGTCGGTGGAGTTACACCTGGCAAAGGTGGACAGGTCGTCGATATCGATGGCACATCACTTCCGGTTTTCAACACAGTAGCCGAAGCGATGGCAGCAACCGGTGCAAATGTCTCAGTGGTCTTCGTTCCACCTAAGTTTGCCAAGGCGGCGGTTATCGATGCGATTGATGCTTCAATGCCACTCGTTGTCGTCATCACCGAGGGAATTCCAGTTCATGATTCGGCTTACTTCTACGCCTACTCATTGAAGAGCGGCAAGACTCAACTTATTGGCCCTAACTGCCCAGGATTGATCAGCCCTGAATCCTCCAACGTTGGAATCATTCCAGCTGACATTACAAAGAAGGGTCCAATTGGACTCGTCTCAAAGTCAGGAACTCTTACCTATCAGATGATGTACGAGCTCCGCGATATCGGATTCTCAACAGCTGTCGGAATTGGTGGCGACCCAGTTATTGGAACAACTCATATCGATTGCCTACGCGCCTTCCAGGATGATCCTGAAACAGAGGCAATTGTGATGATCGGTGAGATCGGAGGCGATGCAGAAGAGCGCGCCGCCGCATTTATCGCAGAGTATGTAAAGAAGCCGGTCGTCGGTTATGTCGCTGGATTTACCGCTCCTGAAGGAAAGACGATGGGCCACGCTGGCGCAATCGTCTCTGGCTCATCAGGAACTGCTCAGGCGAAGAAAGATGCGCTTGAAGCTGCAGGTGTAAAGGTTGGTCAGACTCCTAGCGAGACAGCGCGCTTAATGCGCGAGATTCTCGGTCGCTAACCTCACGATGCAACGCGTCCTCTCGGTCTCGTTGTCTCACGCAATACGTGGAGCAGCCCTTGTGCTGCTCCCGTTTGCATTTATCGCACTTGTTGCCTGGGCTACGGCTGGAAGTGCAACCGGCACAACGACCGATCCGATTCGAGGCGCTGCCTGGATCTGGCTCGGCGCGCACCACATTCCGTTCTCATTGGCACTTCCGCCAACAGGTGCGCCAGGTTATTTCTCATATCTTCCCTGGGGTGCGATGGTCTTTGCCTTCTTCGCAATCCGCTCTACCTTCAATCGCGCACTTGATCGCTTGCAGGGCGACTTCCATGACATCAATGGCGTTCGACTCGCATACTCGCTCTTCTACACCACGATTGTTACCGCACTTGCATTTCTCACATCAGCCCCAGCCGTATCACCACAGTGGTACCTCGCACCTATCTTTGCCTTTCTCATTGCGTTAATTGCAACTCTTACCTGCGGCGACAAGATTGCTCTTGCTAAACCAGTGATCATCGCTGCACGACTAGTTGCGATCATCCTCGGCACGTCATTGATTGCCATTGGAGTCTTGGTCTTCCTTAACTTCTCACTAGTTAAAGATCTCACTATTGCGTTACAGCCCGGAATCTTTGGTGGCGCCCTCCTCCTGTTACTCAACCTCCTCTATCTACCCAACGCTGCGGTAGCGCTTGCTTCGTACTTTGCCGGATCTGGTTTTGCCATCGGCGCCGGAACTTTGATTTCGCCGCTCTGGTATCAGAGCGATCAGATTCCAGTATTTCCGCTCCTTGGGATACTGCCAACAGCGCGCGCCCCGTTAGCACTCCTTGGCGCACTCTTCTTTATCGGTATTGGCGTGCTTCTTGCTCGGTGGACGCTTCAATTCGGAGTACAACTTTTATTGCAAACTTCAATTTTCTTATCCGCACTAATCCTGCTTATTGCTTATCTCTCAAGCGGTTCGCTGATGACTGACGATATGGGCGCGATGGGAGTGTCAATCTGGAAATTTGCACTCACCGTGCTCATTGAGATTTTTATTGGCGCGCTGACGACAGCATTTATCTCCTCTCGGATCACTCGATGAAGCGGTTAGTGGTTCTCGCTTCAGGTTCGGGAACTCTCGCAGAGGCAATCTTCGATGCCGATTTCTCGGCAGAAAGCGCCGAGGTCGTAGCTCTCATCTGTGATAGGCCAGAAGCAAGGGTTTTAGAGCGTGCGCAATCGCGAGGTATCGAGAGCTACACCATCCCCATGGTTGGCGATCGAACTATTTGGAATGCTGAACTCGAAGCTTTAATTGCGGCGCTTAGACCTAACCTTGTGATTAGCGCCGGTTTCATGCGCATACTTCCAGAAGCAATTACCAGTCGATTTAAAATCATCAATAGCCATCCAGCGCTCTTACCGCTCTATCCAGGAGCTCATGCGGTGCGCGATGCGATAGCTGCCGGCGCAACTGAGACCGGAACCACCATCCATTGGGTAGATGCGGGTGTAGATACGGGCGAGATAATCGCCCAAGAGAAAGTTGAAATTTCTCCAGAAGATACCGAAGAGTCGCTCCATGAGCGCATTAAGATTGTCGAACGCGGTCTCATCGTTGCGACCATTTCTCGACTACTACCAACCTTGGAGCAATGAGAATGTCTGATCGCAAACCAATCCGCCGAGCACTTCTGAGCGTCTACGATAAAGATCGCCTCCTTGATCTAGGTCGAGCGCTTTCAGAGGCCGGCGTAGAGATTCTCTCCACCGGTTCAACGGCAAAGACCTTGGCCGATGCCGGCATCGCAGTAACCGAGGTCAGTAGCTACACCGGCTTTCCAGAGATTATGGGCGGTCGGGTGAAGACCCTCCATCCGCGTGTGCACTCTGGAATTTTGGCAGATCAGAACAACCCAGAACATATGGCCGCAATCAGCGAACTCGATATCGAACCTTTTGATTTAGTCGT
>JBEGTC010000054.1:0-11215 GCA_041179565.1 Actinomycetota bacterium | reverse complement strand
TCGCTTGCAACTCTCACCGCCTGCGGTCAGAGCAATAGCGCTGTGACACTCGGCGATATCACTATCTCTCAGAGCGAGTTCCAGAAGACTCTCAACACCTTGGCCACCGAACGTGAAGCGGTCGACACAACTCAGATGCAGCTCGAGACTGGTGAGGCTCTCAATCGCAGCCAGCTTCGATTCATGATTATCTCGACCATCTTTGATGAAATCGCAAAAGAGCTACAGCTCGAAGTCACCAAAACCGATCTCGCAACTACTCGCCAGGATCTCGTCGACCAGAGCGGCGGCGAAGCACAGTTAGCAACTAATTTGGTAGCAGCGCAGATTGCTTCTACAAATTTCGATCGCTACGTTCGCGCGATCATCATCTCCAACAAGCTCACCGCTGCGCTACAAGAGTCAGGTATCTCTGAGGAAGAAGTGAGCTCAAAGATTTCACAACTCGTTACTGCCAAGGCAAAAGAGTTGAAGATTGCGGTCAATCCTCGCTATGGCACCTGGGATGTAGTCAATGGCGATGTAGTAGCAATCGATTCTGCTGGTGATGCAGTCTCATCGGTTCCTGCCAACTAATTCATAATGGCTGAACGCGTATTCGGCTCGGAACTTCTCCGCTTGGTAGAAGTTATGGATCGATTGCGCTCGCCTGGTGGCTGCGCATGGGATGCTGAACAGACCCATCAATCACTCATCAAGTATCTACTAGAAGAGTCATACGAATTTATCGATGCCATTGAGACCGATGATCGCGCTGGAATGCGGGAAGAGCTCGGCGATGTTTTATTGCAGGTCTATTTTCACTCGCGCATTGCACAGGATCATCCAACCGATCCATTTACGATCGACGATGTTGCCGGCGCGATTGCAGATAAGTTAATTGGCCGCCACCCACATGTCTTTGCTGGCCTTGAGGTTTCGGGCACCGATGAGATTATTGAAAATTGGGAGGCGATCAAGGCGAAGGAGAAAGGTCGTACTTCAGCAATTGATGGTGTTGCGATGTCTCAACCGGCGCTGCCACTCGTTGCAAAATTGATTTATCGCGCTGATAAATACGGCAGCGCAATATCGATTCCTGAATATTCATCTGATCAGCCAGCTACTGAAGAGTCAGTTGGCGCAGCCCTCGCCTCAGTGATTGCCTGGGCCTATAAGCATGAAATCGACCCAGAATTAGCCCTTCGCGCCCAAGCCCGCGCGATTATTCGCGAGATCACCAGCGGCGAACAGCTATAACCAACGCGGTAAGATTGCGCCAGGTCGCTCAATGGTGAGCGCTTAATTCACCACCTTTATAAGCAATCAGGCTTTTATCTCGAAGGAGACACCTAGTGGCAATTATCGACACAATCTACGCTCGCGAAATTCTCGACTCCCGTGGAAACCCAACAGTTGAGGTAGAAGTTCAACTCGAAGATGGCACACAGGCTCGCGCTGCCGTTCCAAGTGGTGCATCTACTGGTGCCTTCGAAGCATCCGAACTCCGCGATGGCGATAAGAAGCGTTACTTAGGCAAGGGTGTCCTCAAGGCAGCTGCATTTGTCAATGATGAGATCGCACCTGCGATTGAAGGATTTGATTCACAAGATCAGCGCCTCATCGACTCAGAGATGATTGCTCTCGATGGCACACCAAACAAGTCACGCCTCGGTGCAAATGCAATTCTCGGTGTATCGCTCGCTGTTGCTAAGGCTTCTGCAGAGTCATCAGATCTCTCATTGTTCCGCTACGTTGGCGGTCCAAATGCACACGTACTTCCAGTACCAATGATGAATATCCTCAACGGTGGCGCACATGCTGATACCAACGTTGATGTTCAGGAGTTCATGATTGCGCCAATCGGTGCGCCAACTTTCCGTGAATCACTCCAGTGGGGCGCTGAGATCTACCACGCGCTCAAGGCAGTCCTTAAGAAGCGCGGACTTGCTACCTCTGTTGGCGATGAGGGTGGATTTGCACCTAACCTCGACTCAAACCGCGCAGCGCTCGACCTCATCATTGAGGCGATTACCGCAGCCGGCTTTAAGGCAGGTAGCGATATCGCGCTAGCGATGGATGTTGCGGCAACTGAGTTCCATGACAACGGTAAGTACAACTTTGAAGGTAAGTCACTTACCTCTGACGAGATGATCGCTTACTACGCGGATCTCGTAGCTTCATATCCAATCGTCTCTATCGAAGATCCATTAAATGAAGAGGATTGGGCTGGCTGGAAGTCAATGACCGCATCTCTTGGATCAAAGATTCAGATTGTTGGCGATGACTTGTTCGTTACCAACCCAACTCGTTTGGCTAAGGGAATCGATACCGATACCGCCAACGCACTTCTCGTTAAGGTCAATCAGATTGGTACCTTGACTGAGACTCTCGATGCTGTAGATCTCGCACACCGCGCCAACTACCGCAGCATGATGTCGCACCGTTCAGGTGAGACTGAGGACACCACCATCGCTGATCTCGCAGTTGCAACCAACTGTGGTCAGATTAAGACTGGTGCGCCATCACGTACAGAGCGCGTTGCTAAGTACAACCAGCTTCTTCGCATTGAAGAGGAACTCTCTGACGGAGCTGTCTATGCAGGCCGCCAGGCATTCCCACGCTTTAAGGCATAAGGAAAAGGTTTAACCAAATATGGTCCGTCGATCATCTGGTGGCGCGAGAAAGAAGAGTTACCGTTCGCGTAACTTAAATTTCAACCGCCACCAGGGATCGGGTCGGACCTTTGCTATTGCTACCGTCTTCTTCGCTCTCGCGCTCTTCTTAGCACCGCCAATAAAGAACTACTTCACTCAGCGCGCACAGATCAGCTCGCTCAAAGCGCAGCTCTCCAGTGATTACGCAGCCCTTGAAGCGGCACGGAGAGAACTCACTCTCTGGCAAGATCCTGAATACATCAAATCTCAAGCCCGAGAACGACTTCACTTTGTTATGCCAGGTGAGCGCCAGTACATCGTTACCGGTGGAGATGAAAACCAAGATGGTGTCACTGATGCAATCGATGTAGTTAAGAATCTTCCGGAAGGTCAGCCGTGGTACACCCGAATGATCTCCTCAATTACCGAGGCAGGTAAGAAGTGAGCCGCACTCCAACCCAAGCTGATCTCGACTGTATTGAACGCCAACTTGGCCGCACACCGCGCGATGTCCATGCCATTTCATATCGCTGCCCATGCGGCAATCCCGCAGTTGTTGAGACTCCGCCGCGCCTTGGCAATGGCGAACCATTTCCAACTTTTTATTACGCGACCTGTCCTCGGCTCACCGCAGCGATCTCTACCTTAGAGACAACCGGGTTGATGGGGGAGATGAACGAGCGTCTGGCAACCGATCCAGTTCTCGCCGGTGAATACGCTGCAGCACACGATGATTACATCGCATCACGTAGCGCGCTAGGAATTGAAGTACCTGAGGTAGAGAACATCTCTGCCGGCGGAATGCCAGATCGTGTGAAGTGCTTACATTCGTTGGTTGCTCATTCGCTTTCAGCTGGTGAGGGCGTCAATCCATTGGGCGATGAAGCTCTAGCAAAATTACCTGATTGGTGGAAGACCAACCCATGCGAGTAGCGGCGATTGACTGCGGCACCAACTCGATTCGTTTGTTGATCGCCGATATCGACGGAAGCAACTTCCGCGAAATCACACGCGAGATGGAGGTTGTTCGGTTAGGTCAAGGCGTTGATAAGACCGGCGCATTTCATCCAGATGCAATCGCTCGCACCCTTGCCGCTGTTGATAAATACGCTGCTGAAATTGCTCGCCGTGGCGTTGAGAAGATTCGTTTCTGCGCCACTAGCGCTACCCGAGATGCCACCAACCGCGCACTCTTTATCGATGGCGTGAAGGAACGTCTGGGTATCGAGCCCGAGGTCATTGCTGGCGAAGAAGAAGCAGCCCTTTCATTTCAAGGGGCAACAAAAGATTTTGATAAGAGCGAGGGACCATTCTTGGTTATCGATATCGGTGGCGGCTCAACTGAGTTTGTCTTCGGTACAGATTCCGTTGAATTCGCACGTAGCATGAATATCGGTTGTGTTCGCATGTCAGAGCGCCACTTCACTGGAGACCAACCAGATCCAGGCCAGATCGCATCAGCAATAGAAGATATCGATGAGGCGATTCGCCAAGCGGCAAAGACAGTGCCAATTACGCAGGCTAAGACCGTCATCATGGTCGCAGGTACTGCTACAACAGTTGCAGCGGCTGCGTTAGATCTACCGGCATATGATCGTTACGAAACTCGCGAGCAACGCGCAGCCCATGGCTATATGCATCCAGGTCGAGTCGATGTCATCGGTGCAGGCTCTTTAGTCCTCGACCGAATTATGGCTGCCTCTGGCGCTAAAGAATTTGTTGCATCGGAGTCAGATATTCTCGATGGAATGGCTTGGTCGCTTGTATAAGAAGCTCGAGCTTCTTGATAAGGCGATTGTGAAATGTCGCCAATGCCCACGCTTGGTCGAATGGCGAGAAGAAGTTGCAGAAACAAAACGTAAATCCTATGAAGATCAGAAATACTGGGGAAAGCCGGTTCCAGGTTTCGGTCCAGCAGATGCGAAGTTGGTGATCCTCGGACTCGCACCAGGTGCTCATGGCGCCAATCGCACCGGACGCGTCTTTACCGGTGACTCATCCGGGGATTGGCTCTATAAGGCGCTATATAAAGCTGGCCTGGCAAAGATTCCAACAAGTACATCTGCCAATGATGGCCAAGAGTTAATTGATACTCGTATTCTCTGCGCAGTTCGATGTGCGCCACCTGATAACAAGCCTTCGACGGAAGAGAAGGCAACTTGCGCACCGTATTTTACCAATGAGATTGAGTTACTTCTACCAACCGCTCAATCTTTTCTTGCACTCGGCAACTTGGCATGGGAGAGCATCTATCGCACCCTTAAAGATCTCGGCTGCTCCATGCCAACGCCTCGCCCGAAATTTAGCCACGGTGCGAAGTACACACTTACAACTCCTGATGGCGTAAAGCGCAACGTATTTGGCTGCTACCACCCGAGCCAACAGAACACCTTCACCGGAAAACTCACCGAGAAGATGCTCGATACGGTGATTAAAGCGGCAGCAAAAGGGTTCTAAAGCACTAATCAACAACTAGTAGACTGCGCAGGCATTGGCCCCCGTAGTCCAATGGCAGAGACAGAGGACTTAAAATCCTTCCAGTGTCGGTTCGAGTCCGACCGGGGGCACCAAAGAGCTAACCAGTAATTCTTGTCGCTAATCATTCACAACATTACACTCAAGCAATGAGCAGTTGGAATCAATTGGTAACGCCGCCTCGTTTTAGAGTGATATCGGATAATGATTATGCAGGCGATCCAGATGGTCTTGTGCAGCTGGCTCACCATCTGCTGTCACCATCAGTTGAAATTAGGGCCATTATTTCCAGCCACCTCAGACTCGGTGATGGCTGGGATCTGACCGGTGATTCTGTTGCTGAAGGCAAACGATTAGTGCAAGAGATGGCGAATGTGTTACAAATTACCGATCTCCCTGAATTACTGAGTGGCTCGAGTGGGCCTCTTTTGAATTCGGAGAATTCACCAATTACTCCTGCAGCTAAATTTATAATTGATGAAGCCAATCGAACTGATGTCGAAAGCCCGCTCTTCGTAGTTTGCGGAGGCAGTCTCACTTCTATAGCAACGGCATGGCTCGCTGATCCCACAATTTCCTCTAAATTAATTGTTATTTGGATCGGTGGCCCTGAGTACCCGGGCCATAGGGATCCTCCTCCGAATGCTATGCCGATTGAATACAACTTGTTGGAAGACTTAATAGCTGGGCAAATAGTCTTTAATCAATCTGATCTCAAACTCTGGCAAATTCCACGAAATATTTATCGTGATTGCAATGTATCGACCGCAGAATTAATTGTGCGAATGCGAGATAAATCCTCCATAGGAGCGTATCTTTTCGAGAAAATTAGCCAAGTAGCTAGATCTCTAATTGAGAGTTCTGGATCTTTTAGTGAAGTATATTCTTTGGGAGATTCACCACTTGTGCTACTGACTGCTCTCCAGACCGGATTTGAGCCTTCACCTGCATCATCCCAATGGGTAGATATCGACCGTCCTGAGATCGATGATAACGGCCAATACAGATTTACAGATAGTGGCAAAAAGGTAAGGGTCTTCACCTACCTCGATGTGCGCATGATGTTTGAGGATATGTATGCAAAATTTGAACTCACTTCGAACCAGCAAGGTGATTAATTCAGAGATTCGTTTATCCCAGACCGAACACGTGTTTATATTTTTGCTAACTACCCAGTAACCACTTCTCGAGGATAGCTATGGCCCGTACACTCCCACAATGACTTCCCGCCAGATCGCAACCTTTGAAGACGATGACTATCAGGAACCGAAGAGTCCGCTAGCGAAGCTGCTCTCGCTGGCAGTGATGGTTGGCCTAGTTCTGTTGGGCACAACATTCGCGGCGAACATCAACTTGGGCGGAAGTCAAAGTATCGAATTTGGACAAGGCGTTGTGCAGACAACAGCATGTTCCGGAAATACCCAGCTTGGAGTTCTACCTCAAGCAAAGTTTGTAAATTCTGCCGGTACCGGCGCTTGGTATTTCAAATCAATCACAGTCTCGAATATTCCAGCGGGATGTCAGGGATCTGATTTTCAGATTAGCGCCTACGGCAGCAGTAGCGCTACTCCACTTGCGCTCTTTGATACTTCAGGCACCAATGTGGTCGTCTATGACAGCTCAAATGGCTTTGTTATTGGCGGGGGAATGAGCGGTTACACCGTTTCGAGTGGTTCTGACTCATTTACCGTCACCTTTACCAATCCGGTGGCAACAGCAGACAGCGTCTATAAAATCACGATGCAATCAGGCGTCCACACCGTTGGTGTCACTGAACAATGCGCAAGCAATGGCCAGCGCACCTCAGGCGGAGCTTGTCGTGTTGGCGATATCGGCACCGGCGGCGGAACTATCTTCTATGTCAGCGCCACACCATTTACGGTCAGCGGAGCCCCATGCAATACCAACTGCCGCTTCTTAGAGATGGCGCCTAAGGGTTGGGCATCTATAAGTGCAATACCTAACGACATTTCATACAACGGACAAATTCTTGCAGCTCGAACAAATGCAGATATCGATCCAACTTTGGTGTGGTCGGATGGAAACTTTGCTACTCAAGCTAGAAGCACAATTGCAGTTGGCACAGATATTGGTACTGGCTACTCCAATACTCAACAGATAAAGAACAACACCACGCTCGGCGTCCATGATGAACGCTTCGCATTCCTGGCAGCTCTCTCATACTCAGGAAATAGTGGAACATCAACGGCCGGTCAATGGTTCCTGCCTTCGTTACTTGAGCTCAATGAGATGTGTAAGTATGCGCGAGGACAGGTAAATGACCTTGGAAATACCAGCGCAGAGTGTTCTGTCACAGGTACAACTCTCAATGCCGCTCTCGGTTTCTCACAGCTTGCGATTTATATGTCATCTACCTATGGCCTCTCAGCTCAGGGTGAGATGGATGGATATGTCTTCGATCAAGGAAACAATCCACTTCGTGGGCGTTACTACGCAAGCTACGGAAATCGCTTCCGTCCAGCACGAGCTTTCTAACGAATTAACGCGTACCGGTTCTCCGGCCTACACCCACGTTAATTGTTGATGCTACGACAGCTGGTATTGCATTATTTGTCGGAGTCAGTCTCGCTGAAATCGCTACAGATCCCATACGAGACGGCTTCCAATTGCAGGTGATCGAGGTCGAGGCTCGCTTAGGGGCACAACCCGGAACTCTCTTTCCATCAATGAGGAATTCAACCCGGCCGGCATGGCTGAGGGTCGCCACAATAGTGTTTGCAGTGCCCTTTGCAGCTGGAGTTGTTCCGATTGAAAGGGTAATGGTGGCGAGAGTTGGTTCGGTTACTGCGAGAGTGAAAGTTGCAGTATCGGATCCGGCCATGTTTCGAGCGGTAATGGTGAAAGTTCTACTTGATACAGCTGTTGAAGACTTACCTCTAATTTTTCCATTGACAGGATCAAATGTGAATCCTGTTGGAAGTGACGGTGAAATTTGAAATAAAAAGCCAGGCGTCGAAGCGTTGTTTATTGAGTATTCCTGAATTTCTTGATCTACTTCAATTGATGCACTCGTACTCGACAATGAAATATCTGGGGTACTGTGCTCGAGGACCGTAATTGATATGTTGTCATCCATCTGCGAGGCATTTACTTCATCGTAAACTAAAGCAACCATGCGATAGACACCTGCAGGAGTAATTCTGGCTACGGAAATTACACCAGTTGTGGTTTCAATAGTAATGCCTGTTATTTGATCACCAGTGAAGTATTGGCTCAACGTGAAGGTCTTGGCTCCTGAACCGCCGCTTATGACAGGCGACAAGGATGTTTCTATGCCCGTGTAAGTGCTCGTATCAGAATAAGCAAGTGTCAGTGATGGATTTACGGCAAAATTTGAAATGACATTGGATGTCGCGCTTTCAAGATTTGAATCCCCAGCGAATGTCGCATAAGCACTGACGGTCGTGCCTGATGTGGAAGAACTCCACCAGCACTGACCATTGCTGAAAGCAATACTCGGGCTTGTACAAGATATCTCTGAGCCACTTACGAACATTTTTATATTTACTGCGCTCCGATGTGTGCTTTCCACCGTCCAGGCTATCTGCCGACCCGCTGTCGCTTCGGAAACTATTGCATTGGTAATCAGTCTAGGCGACAGTCTGAGCGTTGGTGCTGCCTTATTGACTGTTAATTGAACTCTTGCAGTGGTTGTATCTCCTGCAAGATCAACTGCGGATACATCCAGAGAATAGGTTCCAGCGCCAACCGTGTCACTAACTTCGATCAATCCTGAAGTAGTAATCGAAATGCCTGAAACTGTCTGACTGTCGGAGGTTTGCACTACCAACCAATTCCATGATGATGGAACACCGGAGCCTGTGCCATCCGTAATTGACGGACTAAGAGAAGTTGAAACTTTATAGGTTGTAGTTTGATTCTGATATGTAAATACAGCCTTTGGATTTAAATTGATCTTTTGAATAAATGAAACAGCAGATGTGTAAGAACCGCCACCTGAGTAATGAGCAGTCAATTCATATGAACCGGACGAGATGGATGATGTGCTAAATGTGCAACTAGCTGACCCAGAGGAAACGGAGACGTTGCCCGAAGATCCACAAGACGTGATAGTTGTTGTCCCATATTTAAACGCAACAGTTCCCGTAGCATCAGATGGCAAGGATGCCGATAGTTGAATGGTTTGCCCTACTGTGTAATTTGGTCTTGAAGGAGCGTTCAGAGCAACTACCGGCGTCGCTGAGTTCACCTTAATTGTCACATTAGAGCTCTCGGATATTCCCACTGTATCGGTGGTTGTGACGGTCATTGCATATTCACCAGAAGCCAAGGATGAGGAAACTGAAATCTGGCCAGAGGAGTTGATTGACAAGCCAGGTACCGCTTGTTGATTTGAAGTTCGAACTATTGACCAAGTCCAACTCGTCGTTGCTCCAGTACCACCTGAAATAGTAGGCGTAATCGAGTTGGAGCTTCCGAAGGTGCTTTCCGAGTTTGAATACGAGAGGGAGATTGATGGATATATTTGAAAGGCCAAATCACTACTTCTTGCCGAGAGGAAATTAGTGTTTTCCACAAATCTGGCGTTAAGAGCATAGTTCGAACTTTGTGCATTTCGCGGAACCCAAATGCAACTTGCCGAAGAGTTGCTTAAGGTTAAGCGGCCGTTTACTCCACAAATTGTCAAAAGAGTGTCGCCGGCGTACACATCGACTGATCCAGATGTAGTTCTAGTTGATGTAATTGTTAGTGTTATGGGAGTTCCTGTTGCTCTAGGCGAAGAGAGGTTCGAGGAAATCGAAATGGTCGGCTGACTCTTGGTAAGAGTGATCGTAAAACTCTTTGAGAGTGCAAAGTAGCTGTTGTTATAAGGCTTTGAGATCGAAATTACGCACGAGCCACTGCTTGCCATCGCGGTAATGGTTTCAGAGGTACTGCCCGATAGTGGGCAAATTCCTGTGTTTGAGCTAGTTATCAGCACGGCTCCAGTACCAATTAATTGTTCGATGGGAACTCGAAATTTCTGGCCGTACTCGAGATTCATGTTTGAGACACTGAGCGTTTGGTCGCCACGACGAACAATTATTGATGCAAAGCCAGAGATAGATCTGAGGCTATCTGTAAAGGTAAATTTGTAGCCAGTCGATAGTTGAGATACCTGCGGTGAACCTGAGATATATCCCGTAGAGGTATTAAATGTGAGCCCAGCGGGAAGAGAGGGCGAAACGGACCAGGTGCCGGTCCCAATAGGGGCTGGGTTGTAGAAAGGTCGAAAAGAGTAAGTGCGACCTACAACGGGAATCATGTTGTTGGAACCTTGATAAGCGACACCTTCAGGGCTGTCGCCAAAAGTCAATTGATGAAAGACGGAGACTAGAACGGCGCCATTTGCACCAGCGGTGCCATTTGTATTGAGACATGGCGACTCCGTACTTGGGCAACCGTGGCCACCATTTCCACCTGAACCTGTAGCCGTGACTGCCCTCGCTGCGCTTGATTGTGTTCCACCAGCATCTGAAGTAGCTGATCCCGCCGCGCCACCTGCGCCACCATCAGCTAGATGAGAGAGACCGTTAAGGTAGTAAAGATTTCCAACGAGTGGATAACCCGATTGAGTGGAACCCGCAGATGCCCACAGTGAATAGTTTCCATTATTTATGGCTGAACCTCCTCCACCACCGCTAGGGTTAGATGCAGTTCCCCCCGCACGCGAAGAGCCAGATTGCCCCACAATCCCGCCACCGGCACCGCCATCTCCGCCGCTGTCAATGCCTGCCCCAGCACCGCCTGCACCTCCGGTTGCTTCATCGTCTCCAAATTTGCTATTCCCACCAGCTCCACCTGAAGATCCCACACCATTAAGAGAAGTCGCACCTGCACCTGCCGAACCGCCAGCACCTACGGTAATTGTTATGACGAGACCCTCTGGAAGAAGGTTGTATTTTCTGGATGCGTAAACGTTTCCGCCACCACCGCCACCACCGCCACCACCTGTTGAGCCACCAAAACTTCCACCGCCGCCGCCACCACCACCACTGACAACTGCGATCTGTTGAAGTGCAAGAGATGCGGGAACTGTCCAGTCACATGTGCCAACAGTTGTGAATTGGAAAACTCGTACA
>JBEGTC010000053.1:0-7041 GCA_041179565.1 Actinomycetota bacterium | reverse complement strand
GGAAAGAACCCTGGCGGTGGCGCAAAGGATGACTCTGCTTGGTATGCCGCTTTCGCTCCCTCAGATAAGCCGCGATATGTTGCGGTGATGATGGTGAGCCAGGGTGGCTTTGGAGCCAGTACCTCAGGCGTAGGTGTGCGAAAGATTTACGAAGCCCTCTTTGGCGTCAAAGGTGGCAAAGTTGATCCAGCTGCTGTGCTCTTTCCCAGGGGCAAGCCACCGGTAAAGATGCCTAAGATTTCACCAGCTACACGACCTGCGGGGGAGAAGAAGTGAGTTCGCTAATCTCTCGTAACCCATATCGCAAGGCGCGCAGGCAATCAGTCTTCTCTGGCTTTGATCCAGTGCTCACAGTCGCCGTTGCAATCCTGTTGCTCATCGGCACCTTACTTGTCTACGCGGCTACTCGCGATTGGTATGCTGCAAATGGTTTAGATCCCGAGTACTACCTCAAGCGCCATGTCATCAATATTGCAATCGGTGTGATGCTAGCGTGGGGAACAACTGTCATTGATTACAGATTACTTCGTGCATACACACCTATCTTGTGGGGTCTGGGCGTACTTGGTCTCACCTTCGTGCTGATTCCAGGACTTGGCGCAGAGGTCAATGGCGCACAAGCTTGGATTCCTCTTCCTGGCGGTTTCCAGATTCAGCCGGCAGAACTTGCAAAGATCTCAATTATCGTCGGAATGTCGATGTTGCTCTCCGAGCGCACACATACATCGGATGCACCAACTACGAGAGATATTTTGCGAGCTCTCGCGGTAGCCGCTCTTCCTATGGCGCTCATTCTCCTTCAGCCCGATATGGGAACAATTCTTATTATTAGCGCATCGGTAGTTGCGATCCTGGGTATCTCAGGTGCGCCAATCAAGTGGGTGGTTGGGCTCTTGCTCATTGCAGTGCTCGGCGGAGTAGTCGTTACCAAAGCTGGCGTAATAAGTGAATATCAGGTGAAACGTCTTCAAGCATTTGTTGATCCCAACGCTGATTCGCAAGGTTCGGGGTATCAACTGCGACAAGCTCGAATTACCGTTGGCTCTGGTGGTTTATTTGGCACTGGACTCTTTGATGGCCCACAAACAAATGGACGATTCGTTCCAGAACAACAAACTGACTTTATCTTTACCGTAGCGGGTGAAGAGCTTGGTTTCTTAGGTAGCGGATTTATCGTTCTGCTCTACCTTGTAATTTTGATGCGCGCCTTTGGTATAGCGCGAAGATCTGCCGACCCTTATGGAACTTTGGTGTGTACTGGCGTAATCGCGTGGTTTGCATTTCAAACTTTTGAAAATATTGGAATGACGTTAGGCCTGATGCCGATGACCGGTGTGCCGCTGCCATTTATGTCGTACGGTGGCTCGAGCATGTTCGCCAACTTAATTGGATTTGGCCTCTTGCAGAACGTCCATGCCCGCCACCGCGGCTAAAACTCCGCTCAAAACGCTCAGGAATAGGACATTTCACCCCTCGTCTGCCATACTTACGACACATCTTGAGCGCGGCCAGCGATCTCTATCGCGCCTCGCGGCTTAAGACCAGAAGATTTATCACCAGGATTTATCAACTTAGATTTTGAAATGAAGGTATTTACTTATGGCTATTGAGCCAAAGAAAACTACGCGTAAGCGCGCGTCTAAAAAGTCTCTCGCACCAGCTGCTGAAATTTCAGAGCCACAGGTCGAAACTCCAGCTGAAACTCCAGCGCCTAAGACGCGTAAGAAAGCTGCCGTACCGGTTCCTGTCTTTCAAGCGCCGGTAGCCGATAAGGCTCCAGCAAAGCCGCGTAAATCGGTAGCGAAGGTTGCAAAGGAAGAGCCAAGCGATGATCATGTGAGTGAAAGTGCGTCATCTGATTCTGATTCGCCATCTGATTCAGAGAGCCGTTCATCTCGCAATCGCCGTCGCCGTCGTGGTGGCCGCGGTCGCCGCAAGCCAAATGGCGTTGAGGGTGAAGAAGGCAGCACCGATGCCGAGGATTCTTCTGAAGATTCAGAGGAGACCACTGATGCCGATGGCACTACCCACCGCCGTCGCCGTCGCCGTCGCGCAACCGGCGAAGGCGTAACACCAGGTGAGGTCATCGATGAAGATGGTGTAGTAACAGTTGTTAAGGTTCGTGAGGCGCGCGAAAAGTCAGAGCGCCCAACCCGCGAACGATCAACCCGCGACCGCAACTCTCGAAATTCCCGCGATCGTGGTCGCGACCGTAACGATTCATATCGCGAGCCATATCGTCGCCGCGGAACAATTCTGACGGATGCAGACTTCTTAGCTCGCCGTGAAAATGTGGATCGCGAGATGGTGGTTCGCCAGATTGGCGATCGTATTCAGATTGCTGTCATCGAAGATAACGTGATGGTTGAGCACTACGTCAACCGTAATGCCAACGTTTCATATGTCGGCAACGTCTATCTCGGTCGCGTACAGAATGTTCTTCCGTCAATGGAGGCAGCGTTCGTTGATATTGGAAAGGGCCGCAATGCGGTTCTCTATGCTGGCGAAGTAAATTGGGATGCTGCTGGTATCTCTGAATCAGAGCCACGTAAGATTGAGATGGTTCTTAAGACTGGTCAGCCAGTTCTAGTTCAAGTAACTAAAGATCCAATTGGTCAGAAAGGCGCGCGCCTTACCAGCCAGATCTCACTTCCTGGCCGTTATGTCGTCTTTGTTCCAGGTGGCGGTATGTCTGGAATCTCTAAGCGACTTCCAGAATCAGAGCGCACCCGTCTCAAGGCAATCCTTAAGAATTTAATTCCAGAATCTGCCGGTGTGATTGTTCGTACCGCAGCTGAAGGTGTCAGCGAAGAAGAGCTCACCGCAGATGTCGAGCGCTTGAAGGCGCAATGGGAAGATATTTATCAGAAATCTGAAAATCCAAATTTCCATGCACCAGCGCTTCTGCTCTCAGAGCCTGATCTCGCGGTCCGCGTTATTCGCGATATCTTCAATGAGGATTTCCGCAAACTCACAATCCAGGGCAATGAAGCATGGGAAGAGATCAGCTCTTACCTCGGCTCAATTGCGCCAGAGCTATCACAACGTCTAGAGAAGTACGCCGGCAACGGTGATTTATTTGCAGATTACCGAGTTGAAGAACAGCTCGCGAAAGCCTTCGACCGCAAGGTCTATCTTCCTTCTGGTGGATCACTTGTTATCGATCGCACTGAAGCGATGGTGGTAATCGACGTCAACACCGGAAAGTTCATCGGTAAGGGTGGAAACCTGGAAGAGACTGTTACGAAGAACAACTTGGAAGCGGCAGAAGAAATCGCTCGCCAACTTCGCCTTCGTGACCTCGGTGGAATCGTTGTTATCGACTTCATCGATATGGTCCTCGAATCAAACCGTGAAGCAGTGCTTCGCCGCTTGATCGAATGCCTAGGTCGCGATCGCACCAAGCATCAGGTTGCAGAAGTGACCTCACTCGGCTTGGTTCAGATGACACGTAAGCGCGTTGGACAGGGTCTCATCGAGGCCTTCTCAACAACGTGTGATTCATGTAATGGCCGTGGAATCCATATCCATATGGATCCGGTGAAGATGAAGGCGCCGATGCCTCAGGTAAATTCGCAGAGCGCACATCACCCAGATGTTGCCGATAGCGATGAAGAGTCGGCGACTGAGCACGAGTTCCACGAGACCTTAAATGATGAGGTCCCGGGGGAGTCTGAGCCGGATGCCGTTATTACCCCCAAGGGCAAGCGTCGCCGTCGCGCCGCCAGCTCTGGAGTCATCACCGCGTAGCCTGATTTTTGAGGCCAAATTGGCCAATTTGACCCCCAGGGTGCGAAATCCGTATCCTTAGCGTCTGCTCGGAGCTCGGCTCCAGGCTTAAATTCATAAAGAACTCGAGGTATGTAGCGTGTACGCAATCGTAAAAGCTGGCGGTCGCCAGGAGAAGGTAACAGTTGGCGAGACCATCACTGTTGACCGTATTGATGCCAAGTCAGGTGCATCAGTATCTTTCCCTGCACTTCTCGTCGTTGATGGCGCAAACGTCACAACAGATCCAAAGGTTCTCTCTGGCGTAAAGGTCACAGGCGAAGTTATTGACGAGGTAAAGGGTCCAAAGATCGACATCCTCCGTTACAAGAACAAGACCGGTCACCGTCGCCGTCAAGGTTTCCGTGCTCAGCACACACGAGTAAAGATCACCGCAATCAGCGGTGCTAAGTAAGCGTCTAGGTAAAGGGGCCCATATAAATGGCAAGTAAGAAGGGTGTCTCCTCGACACGTAACGGTCGCGACTCCAATCCACAGTACCTTGGCATCAAGCGCTTCGGTGGTCAGGTTGTCAATGCAGGTGAGATTCTCGTTCGCCAGCGTGGAACACACTTCCACCCAGGTGCAAATGTAGGTCGCGGTAAGGATGACACTCTCTTCGCACTCGCAGGCGGATCTGTTGAGTTCGGTCGCGCTCGCGGTCGTCGCGTAGTGAATGTAGTTCCTGCAGTTTAATTAAGGTTTCTCTTAAGAGAGCGGGCCGCATCCTTCGCGGTCCGCTTTTTTATTACAGTTAAAGTTTCTCTAGTCGATTAGTAAGGAGTAGTTCGATGACAACATTCGTTGATCGCGTCCAGCTCTTTGCTACCGGTGGCAAGGGCGGAGATGGTTGTGTCTCGGTTAAGCGCGAGAAGTTCAAACCACTCGGTGGCCCTGATGGCGGAAATGGCGGACGCGGTGGCGATGTCATCCTCGTCGTAGATTCTTCAGTCACAACTCTTCTCGACTTCCATCACTCACCACACCGCAAAGCGACCTCTGGCCATCAAGGTTATGGCGATCGCAAAGATGGCGTCTCAGGCGAGGACATCATCCTTCCTGTACCAAACGGCACCGTGGTCTATGAAAACGGTGAGCAGATAGCCGACCTCGTTGGCATCGGTACAACTTTTCTCGCAGCGCGCGGCGGAATGGGCGGCCTTGGAAATAACTCACTCGCATCATCGAAGCGTCGAGCACCTGGCTTTGCCCTTCTCGGCGAACCAGGTGAAGAGCGTATCCTCACCCTCGAACTTAAATCCGTAGCGGATATCGCCCTCGTTGGTTTTCCATCAGCTGGAAAGTCTTCGCTTATTGCAGCTATCTCTGCTGCGCGACCAAAGATTGCCGACTATCCATTTACAACACTTGTTCCAAATCTCGGCGTCGTACAAGCCGGCGATACACGTTTCACCGTTGCCGATGTACCTGGTCTGATTCCAGGGGCGTCTCAAGGCAAAGGCCTCGGTCTGCAATTTCTCCGCCACGTCGAACGTTGTGTTGCTCTTGTCCATGTCCTCGATTGCGGAACGCTCGAGACAGATCGCAATCCAGTCGATGATCTCGATGCGATTGAGGCCGAACTCGCACTTTACGGCGGACTCGAAGACCGCAAGCGAATAGTTGCGCTCAACAAGATCGACCTACCAGATGGCGCTGCCATGGCGGATATGGTTGAAGATCAACTCAAGGCGCGTGGATACGATGTCTATAAAGTCTCTGCTGCATCCCGTGAAGGTCTGCAAGAACTCATGTATGCGATGGCTCGTCTAGTTCAAGCCGAGCGCGTAGCTGCAAAGTCGGAAGAACGCACCCGAATTATCTTGCGTCCAACTGCCGTTGATGACTCAGGATTTACCGTTCAGAAGAACGGCGATGGCTCATTCTCAGTCCGTGGTGCAAAGGTATATCGCTGGGTTCTCCAAACTAACTTTAAGAATGCAGAGGCGATTGGTTACCTTGCAGATCGCTTGGCACAGCTTGGTGTTGAGAAGGCGCTCTACAAGGCAGGTGCTGTTGCTGGTTCAGAAGTTCGTATCGGTTCCGGTATCAATGAAGTTGTCTTCGATTGGGAGCCAACTATTGAAGCGGGCGCCGAGCAGTTGGCAGGATTCCTCCATCGACGCGGTGAAGATTCTCGACTCGAAGGAACATGGAACGCTCCGGAGCGCGAGAAAGATATTCTCTCTGATGAAGAGATTGCAGAGCAGTGGGAGTACAAGGTTGCAGATCCTCATACGCCACGAATTGAGGTAGCTAAAGAGGGAAGTGAGGAAGAGTAATGAACCGTTCGGCAGTAACTGAAGCCAAGCGCATCGTCCTCAAGGTCGGTTCCTCTTCGCTGACAGGCTCTGCTGGTTCTGCTCTCGATAGCGCAGCAGTTGGGAAGATCGTTGAATTAGCTACATCTCTTCGCGCCCGAGGCGCTGAAGTCCTTATAGTCTCCTCAGGTGCGATTGCCGCGGGACTAGCGCCACTTAAGCTAACTGCTCGACCAAAAGATCTCCCTACCCAGCAAGCAGCGGCATCTGTTGGCCAAGGACTCCTTATCGCGAAGTACAACGAGCTCTTCTCTGCGCATTCAATCGTCTCATCGCAAGTACTTCTTACTACCGAAGATGTCGTTCGTAGGTCTCACTACAACACCGCACATCAAACCCTCTCTAAGTTACTGAGCCTCGGAGTCGTACCAATCATCAACGAGAACGACTCAGTCGGCACCGCTGAGATTCGCTTTGGCGATAACGATCGATTGGCAGCGCTCGTTGCGCTCTTAGTGCAGGCAGATTTACTTGTTCTCATCTCTGATGTCGATGCGCTCTACGATGCCCATCCATCGCAACCAGGCGCAAAGGCAATCCGACAAGTTGCCGATTTCGCAGAGATTGACTCAGTTGAAGTCGGGGGAGCGGGCTCTGCAGGCGTCGGTAGCGGTGGCATGGTCACCAAGATCGAAGCTGCACGAATTGCGACATCAGCAGGAACTCCAATGTTGCTCACATCGCTTGCGCAATCAGCAGATGCACTTAAGGGTGGCGATTTCGGAACCATCTTCGTCGCCCAACCAACTCGCACCAATTCACGACTTCTCTGGCTAGCTCATGCATCAACACCGCGTGGTCGCCTCATTCTCGATGATGGCGCCGTCACCGCTGTACTTGAACGTGGAGTCTCGCTTCTTCCTGCCGGCGTTACCGCGGTAGAAGGTTCATTTATCTCTGGCGATACCGTTGAGATCGCAGCAAAGGATGGTCGCATTATCGCTCGCGGGCT
>JBEGTC010000052.1:0-7045 GCA_041179565.1 Actinomycetota bacterium | reverse complement strand
AAAAATCTCCACGCGGCACCATCGGCAAAAAGCCAAAATTTTATTTTGCACAGCGCCCGAGTTAGACATCGAATAGTGCTCGGCCCTTAGATTTTCGCATAATTCATAAAAATTCGCCTTCTGACTCACTGTGGTTGCGTGATTTGGCAGCCCCGATTCAGCAAAATGGCTCATAATCCCATAAAAATTTCCAGATAACTTCTGCGCTGAGGGAAAGGGGATGCCTAAACGATTCATGCCGGTGTTAATTTTTAAATGCACATGAATGGGCTTGCTCAAGCTCGCCTTGGCCAGCATCTCCAACTGTTCGGCGTTATGCAGCACAGGCTGTAATTGATAGTGGCTGATAAGGTCGAGATCACTGGCCTCAAACATACCCTGCATCATCATGATGGGCTTAGTCCAACCCAAATCGCGCAGCTGTACAGCCCGATCAAACTCAATTAAAGAGAGGCCATCGGCAGCAGCAAAACCGCGCAACCCATTTTCAAGCCCATGGCCATAGGCATCGGCCTTTACGACAGCCAGGAGGTTGGTTCCTGCCCTCTCTTTCAGGAGCGCAACATTGTGCTTGATTGCGCTGAGATCAACTACCGCTTCAGCTCTCATCGCTCAATCACCACCATGGCAGAGGCGATACCAGCATCATGTGAGAGTGAGAGGTGCACCTGTGCCCCGTCAACTAAGTCGGCAATCTCGCCCCGGAATAGAAAAGCTGGCTTGCCATTGAGGTGATTGATTACCTCAGCGTCGTGCCAAGCAAGTCCATGATCTGGGCTAAGCGCTTTATAGAGCGCTTCCTTAGCGGCAAAGCGCGCAGCAAGTGACGACTCGTTAACTTCTCGCTCTGATTCGGTAAATAGTTTTTCACGTAGGTGAGGTGTGCGCTCGAGCGATTGATGAAAACGTTTGATATCAACTACATCGATACCGATTCCATCAATCATGGCGTCAGATTAGTGCAATTGGCTATCAGAAGGAAAGTATCGATCGATTGCAATAATCAAGACAAGTAACGAAGCGCCGAGAAGCAGCCCGCCGAAGAGGTCTGAGAACCAATGAGTATTTCGAAGTAGCGAAACTATGCAGACAGTCAGCGAAAGCGTCGCCACACCAGCGCTTGCGAGGCGACCACGATATCTATCTACATGTGCGTAGCGATAAATCAGATACGCCACTACTCCCCAGATAAAAATCGCATTCGAGGCATGGCCACTTGGGTACGACATCCCGCCAGCATGGAGGAGATCGAAACCAACGCGTGGCTTGGTACGGCCGAGCGCATATTTAAAACCACCGACAACGATGTTGAGCGATAAGAATGCCAAGATTCCAAGATTGATTGGCCGCCAGGTTTTAAAACGTCGAGAGATATAGATTGCAACAATCGCTAGTGCAATTCCCGAGACGCTTCGGAGCCCTAAATCATCGAGTCTGCGGATAATGAAAGCTGATAACCCGCGAAACTCTGGATGGTCGCTATTGCTAAAGTGGCGGTCAATTTCAGTTATAAAGCCATAAGTAATTACTTGATAAGTAATAAAGAGATAACCGGCGAAGAGCCCGGCGCTCCACTTAAGCGCCCGGCGCATCTGACGGCGGCGGTTTGCGAGCATCAACTACTCAACAGTGACGGACTTGGCCAAATTACGAGGCTGATCAACATCGGTTCCTCGCGCTACCGCAATCTCGTAGGCGAAGACTTGAAGTGGCACAGTCGCAAGGACTGGCTGGAAGAGCGGCGATGATGCCGGAATGCGAATGATGTGCTCAGCGCCAATAACCTCTGCACCTTCTTCGGCGATCACAATAACGCGTGCGCCACGAGCCTTTACCTCTTGAATGTTGCTCAACATCTTCTCATCCAATTGGTGTTCATCTGCAGCGGGCAGAATTGCGATCACCGCTGTTCCCTCTTCAATGAGAGCGATCGGCCCGTGCTTGAGTTCGCCGCCAGCAAATCCCTCAGCATGGATATATGCGAGCTCCTTCAACTTAAGAGCTCCCTCTAGCGCAACCGGATACTCGATACCGCGGCCGAGGAAGAGGACGGTGTTATTGGTTGCAAATTTACGAGTGAGTTCGCGAAGTGGTTCGACCGTCTCGAGGATTTGTTCCACTTGTCCTGGGAGTTCGAGCATCTCGTTATAGAGGTCTCGTACTTGGGCATCGGTGAGAGCGCCATTAACCTGCGCCAACTTCAACCCGATGAGATAGACGGCAACGATCTGGGTAAGGAATGCCTTGGTTGATGCAACTGCAATCTCTGGACCAGCATGGGTATAGAGAACTGCATCAGATTCACGTGGAATAGTGGATGAGTTGGTGTTACAGACCGCTAAAACTCGCGCTCCGGAAGCTTTTGCATGGCGCACAGCCATCAAGAGATCCATGGTTTCGCCGGATTGAGAGATAGCGATGACCAATGAGTTCTTATCAACAATTGGGTCGCGGTAACGGTACTCGGATGCAATCTCAACATCGACAGGAACTTTCGCCCACTTTTCGATTGCATACTTAGCGACCATACCTGCGTGATACGCGGTGCCGCAGGCGATAACTGAGATTCGCTTAATATCGCGGATCTCAGCATCGGTCATATGCAGTTCATCAAGGAGAATTTGATTGTTATCGGAGAGACGCCCAATCAAGGTATCGGCTATCGCCTTTGGCTGATCGAAGATCTCTTTCAACATAAAGTGGGCGTATCCACCCTTTTGAGCGGCAGCTGCATCCCAGGTGATTTCGTATTCACGAAGTGGCAGCGCCTTTCCATCGAGATCGCAGATTTCAATGCCCTTAGGCGAGATTGTTACTACCTCGTCTTGACCAAGTTCGACCGCGCGCTTTGTGTAATCGATAAAGGCGGCAACATCTGAAGCTAAGAAATTCTCGCCATCACCTAACCCGGCAACGAGCGGTGAATTTCGACGAACTCCGACGATAGTCTGTGGTGCATCGGCATGGATGGCGAGCAAGGTAAATGATCCACGGAGCCGCTTAACTGCTGCGCGCATCGCTGCTGTGAGATCGCCACCATGTTCTTTGCGAAGATCAGAGAGTAGGTGAGCTACTGATTCAGTATCGGTCTCTGACTCAAATTTATGTCCGCGGCTCTGCAGTTCAACTTTGAGCTCGGCATAGTTCTCGATAATTCCATTATGGATAACTGCCAGCTTTCCCTCGTTATCGAGATGAGGGTGGGCATTGCGATCGGTTGGGCCGCCGTGGGTTGCCCAACGAGTGTGACCGATTCCAGAGTGCACAGTTGGTAGATTCGCAGGGAGCGCGCCTTCGAGATTTGCTAACTTACCGGCGCGCTTTTCAACGAAGAGCGAAGTGCCAGTTCCGAGAGCGATTCCAGCAGAGTCATAGCCACGGTATTCGAGGCGGCGCAGACCTTCAACGATTGGGGTAAATGCGGATTGCGGTCCGGTGTAACCCACGATTCCGCACACGAATTAGTTCCCCAGTTCTGCCTTCACAATCGCAGCAAGTGATGATGCGATCTCTTGGGCAAGGCTATCACTCGAGGCTTCTACCATCACGCGTATCAGCGGCTCGGTGCCAGAGGCGCGAAGCAATACCCGTCCTTCATCACCCAACTTTGCCTCGGCAGCGGTGACTGCATCTGAGATGAGAGAAGATTGAGCGAGCTTCTCTTTAGCTACATTAGAAACATTGATAAGAACTTGTGGGAAACGATCCATCGCTGCCGCGAGTTCGGCAAGTGGCTTACCAGTGCGAACAACTTCTTGGGCAAGAGCGAGCGCGGTAAGAATTCCATCACCCGTTCCGGCATGTTCGCGAATAATCAGGTGGCCCGATTGTTCGCCACCGAGTGAGAAGTCACCCGCAATCATCTGCTCGAGAACGTAACGATCACCAACTGCAGTTGTGATTACCTTAATGCCCGACTTTTTCATGGCGTGGAAGAAGCCAAGATTGCTCATTACTGTGGCGACGATAGTTTCATCCTTCAACCGCCCCTGACCTTTAAAACCATTAGCCAAGATGGTCATGATTTGATCGCCATCAACAATAGCGCCAGATGCATCGACCGCTAAGCAGCGATCAGAGTCTCCGTCGTGTGCAATACCGAAGTCGGCCTTGTGGGTGACGACTGCAGCTTGCAAATCTGACATGTGAGTAGATCCGCAATTCTCGTTGATATTCCAGCCATCTGGAGAGTGATGGATAGCAACAACTGTCGCTCCGGCTCTCTCATAAACCAACGGAGCTACTTGGGATGAAGCGCCATTGGCGCAATCCACGACAATCTTCAACCCTGCGAGTGGAGTCGATACCGATGCTAAGAGATGATCGATATAGCGTGCAGCGGCGCCTAAATCTTCAACGATGCGACCAACAGCACGACCAGTTGGTCGCTCCCATGGCTCGCCCATTCGCTTCTCAATCGCAGCCTCAACTGCATCATCGAGCTTGCCACCACCACGGGCAAATAACTTGATGCCGTTATCAGGCATTGGGTTGTGGGACGCAGAGATCATGACGCCGAGATCTGCACCGGTAGCAGCTACCAGGTGCGCCACAGCTGGAGTTGGTAGAACTCCGACTCGATAGACATCAACACCGGCCGATGCCAAACCAGCGATGACCGCTGCCTCCAGGAACTCACCAGATGCACGAGAGTCTTGACCGACAATGGCGCGCGGACGCTTGCCTGCATTTGAGGAACTTTCAACGAGGATATGTGCCGCCGCTACCGCTGCCGCGAGCGCGGTTTCAGCGGTGAGAACAGAACCGTTCGCTAAACCACGAATCCCATCTGTTCCAAAGAGAGCCACGTGGACCTCCTAGTAACAAATGGGATTGCGGATGAAAAGTTTGATTAACGCTTTGAGTACTGTGAGCGCTTACGTGCCTTCTTAAGGCCGTACTTCTTGCGCTCGATAACGCGTGCATCACGTGAGAGGAAGCCAGCCTTCTTAAGCGCTGGACGGTTTGCTTCACGATCGATCTCGTTGAGCGAACGCGCTACACCGAGGCGAAGTGCGCCAGCCTGACCTGAAACTCCACCACCATTGATGCGAGCAAATACATCGTAAGAACCTTCAGCGCCAACGGTGCGGAATGGCTCAGATACGAGCTGCTGGTGCACCTTATTTGGGAAGTAGTTCTCAAGAGTCTTGCCATTTACTACCCAGCGACCTGTTCCTGGAACGAGGCGAACGCGAGCAACTGCCTCTTTACGACGACCGGTGCCAGCACCTGGTGCTGTGATCGCCTTACGGTTTGTTGCTGCTGCTGGTGTTGAAGAAGAGTAAGAAGTTGGAACTTCGTTCTCATCAAGCTCGAAAGTTGTATCTGACATATTTTCTTTTCCCTTACTTGATGATCTGTGAAACTTGGTTGAATACGTATGGAACTGGTGCCTGTGCAGCATGTGGATGCTCTGGACCTGCATAGACCTTGAGCTTGCCAGCCATCTCGCGACCTAGACGGTTCTTTGGAAGCATTCCCTTGATCGCCTTCTCTACAGCGCGTGTTGGGTGCTTCTCAAGGAGTTCGCCATAAACAGTCGATGTAAGACCGCCTGGAAAACCTGAGTGATGGTGTGCAAACTTAGTTGTTGTCTTTGAGCCAGAGAGCGCGATCTTCTCAGCGTTGATTACGATGACGAAGTCACCCATATCCATATGTGGTGCGAAGGTCGCCTTATGCTTTCCGCGAAGAAGGGTCGCAGCATGAGTTGCGAGACGACCGAGCACGACATCCTGTGCATCGATAACGTGCCACTTACGGACTACGTCGCCTGCCTTTGGGCTATATGTACGCATGCTTATATACCTACTTCTTCTCGTTTGAACTGTTCTAAGCGCCTACTGGCGCAGGGGTTGAACTTTACCCGCCCCCATGGGCAGGGTCAAAATCGGCCCATTTTGATGGTTCAGACGGCAAACCGTTGAATTAAAAGACCGGTTCTGGGCTCTCATAGACCTGGCCGTCGTCGCCGAAGACGAGAAAACGGGTAAATCCACGCGTAAACCAGCGATCGTGGGTGACTGTCAAAACTGTCCCCTCGTAGGCATCGAGGGCTCGCTCCAAGCTCTCGGCGCTAGCGAGGTCGAGGTTATCGGTCGGCTCGTCGAGAAGGAGGAGGGTTGCGCCGGAGAGTTCGAGCAAGAGGATTTGAAATCTCGCCTGTTGTCCGCCGGAGAGAGATGAGAACTTCTGTTCAGCTTGTTGATCGATCTCATACTTTCGCAATACCGATTTAGCTGGACCTAATTGGAGCGAATGCATCTCCCATAAAATCTCAAGGAGAGTCTTACCTTCAAACTCTGGGTGAGCATGGGTCTGAGCGAAGTAGCCGACCTCTACCCGCGCACCTAACTTGAAGGTTCCGGTGTATTTCATCTCCTCCCCCGATATCAATCGGAAGAAGTGAGATTTTCCAGTTCCGTTCTTTCCCAAGATTGCAACGCGATCTTGGAAGAAGACCTCAAAGTTAAATGGTTTGGTAAGAAACTCTCCAGAGCCATTTTCGATTGCAACGTTCTCAAAGGTAAGTGCGCGCAAGCCGGTACGTCCGCCTTTAAGACCTACTCGGACATCCTGCTCGATTGGTGGCGCAACTGGCGCGCCCGCCTCTTCAAACTTACGTAAGCGAGTCTGCATCGCGTGGTACTTATTGGCCATATCGGGAGAGCTTGCTGCTTGAACTTGAAGTGTCTTTACCAAGTTGATGAGTCGCTCGTGCTCTTGCTCCCAACGAAGCAACATCTCGGCAAATCGTGCATTGCGAGCTTTACGAGCTTCATGCCAGGTTGAGAACTTTCCGCCATGAACCCAGGCGGTATTACC
Organism: Actinomycetota bacterium; assembly: GCA_041179565.1. Lineage (GTDB taxonomy): Bacteria > Actinomycetota > Actinomycetes > Nanopelagicales > Nanopelagicaceae > Planktophila. Next base: position 217 of record JBEGTC010000052.1, on the reverse strand, counting down.
GGTAATTCCTTGCTCGAGCGCAACTATACGAGTCGCGGTGTTCTCTAGTAGTTCGCGATCATGGCTAACAAAAAAGACAGTCTTCTTCGTCTCGTTGATAACCTTCTCAAGCCAACGTTTCGATGGTACATCGAGGTAGTTATCTGGTTCATCAAGAAGTAGCACCTCTTCTGGTCCTTCTAGAAGTGCGCGAACAACTAACTTCTTCTGTTCGCCT
>JBEGTC010000051.1:0-7083 GCA_041179565.1 Actinomycetota bacterium | reverse complement strand
GCTCCGCCACCAGCTCCGCCAGTAACTTCAGCATCATTGATTTTTGTTGAACCGCCATTTGCGCCGGCTGAACCAGATCCGTTGAGCGCGGAAGCTCCTGCGCCACCTGCGCCACCTGCGCCAACTTTGATTGTGACGACTACACCTGCCGGAAAATAACTATAGTTTTTAAAATTAGTAACAGCGCCGCCACCGCCACCGCCACCGCCGCCACCAAGACTTCCGCCATAACTACCACCGCCACCACCGCCACCACCGCCTACAAGAAGAATGGAGGCAACGGAGACAGATGCGGGCACAACCCAATCACAGATCCCCGGTGTTGTGAATGCGTAGGTGCGAAGCCAAGACTGGCCTGGATTCTGTATGTATGTTGGAGAGCAGAGCGGATTGCTCGCTTGTGCTGGTGCGGTCGAAGTGACTGCTGGCACGACCGATGCGATCAGAGCGATCGAGAGAGCTCGATTGAGATAGCGGCGCACGGACATCGCACCAGTCTACGAGTCTGGAATGAGACTGTAAACCGCCTAATTCCCACCATTCCCACAAGATTCACGCCTGACCCCAACTGGGGAATAAGCCCCCCTTGCCGTATGTTTTAACTGCTGCGGGGAGGCGTTTCCCGCACATAAAAGGAGAGATTAATGCGCAGTTCTAACCCAGTCCTTACCGGCCGCGGTTTCGCTCGTATCAACCCGAATGTATTTGATCCGTCACGTACATCGACTGAAGAAGCACCAAAGATCGAAGGCCGTCCAAATTCTGCCCCAATGTCAATCGATGATGTCATCATCAAGACCGGCACCCTCTTTGCAGTTCTCGTCGTAGTTGGTGCCTTTGCTTGGCAGGCAAATAATCCAGCGCTCGCACTTATTGGTGTCGTCGGTGGATTGATTCTCGCTCTCGTTAATTCATTTTCCAAGAAGGTCCGCCCAGGTTTTGTCATTGCATATGCAGTTGCACAAGGTCTCGCGCTCGGAACAATTAGCAAGATCTACGAAACCGCTTACTCGGGCATCGTCGGTCAAGCTGTAATCGCAACTGGTTGCGCCTTCGCTGGTGTATTAGTTGCATATAAGAGCGGAAAGATTCGCGTAACACCAAAGTTCACCCGTGTAATGATGGCTTCGCTTATCGGTTACATGGTCTTTGGAATCTTCTCACTCTTCGTTGGCTTCCCATCAGGTAGCCTCGGAACTCTTATTGCAGTAGGTGGCGTTGTACTTGCATCGCTCTTTATCGTCATGGATCTCGACCAGATCGAGAAGGCGGTAGCTGCACGTGTTCCAGCGGAAGAGTCATGGCGTATGGCTTTCGGTCTGATGGTCACTCTCGTATGGCTCTACCTTGAAGTTCTCCGCTTGATCTCAATCTTGCGCAGCGAGGATTAATAAGCCTCGAGAAAAGATTGCTGAAAAGGCCCTCGGAAAACTCCGAGGGCCTTTTTCTACGCTTAAGCCAGAACTCAACGCGCGCTCTCATCTTCTAAACCCTAGGCTCGCCCCAGTTAGAAAGGTAGCCTTCTCATATGAGAGTTTGCATTCCGCGCGAGACACGAGAGGGCGAGAAGCGCGTTGCGCTCGTGCCTGATGTCGTCAGTAAGCTAACAAAGCTCGGCTATGAGGTAGTGGTTCAATCTGGTGCGGGCGATCATTCGCAGGCAACAGATGCCTTATTTATTGCAGCTGGCGCAACGGTCAGCCCTGGCGATGTCTTAGCTGGCGCAGACGTTGTTCTCTCGGTGCAGCCGCTGACTGCGTCACAGATGGCAACGCTAAAGAAAGGCGCAGTCACCATCTCATTCCTATCGCCAGCAACTGCGGCAGACTCAATCGATGCTGCGGCTAGCGCTGGTGTCACTGCATTTTCGCTTGAACTTGTGCCACGTATCTCGCGTGCGCAATCGATGGATGCGCTCTCATCGCAGGCGCTCTGCGCTGGATATCGCGCAGCGCTCGTCGGCGCTGAGTTATCACCACGATTCTTCCCATTATTAATGACAGCTGCTGGAACAGTAACTCCAGCACAGGTTCTAGTTCTTGGCGCAGGTGTTGCCGGTCTGCAAGCGATTGCAACAGCGCGCCGCCTAGGTGCAGTTGTCTCGGCTTACGATGTTCGTCCTGCATCTGCCGATGAAGTTCGATCTATGGGTGCAACATTTATTCAACTCGAACTCGAAGCGTTAGAAGGCGCTGGCGGTTATGCCCGCGAAATGACAGAAGAGCGTGCAGCAAAGCAGCGCGAGCTTCTCACTCCATATATTGCAAAGTCACATGTAGTTATTACAACGGCAGCGGTTCCAGGGCGAGCAGCACCGCGTTTGATGACTAAAGATATGGTCGATGCGATGGAGCCGGGAACAATCATCGTCGATCTTGCTGCTGAAACCGGTGGCAATGTCGAAGGTTCAAAGCCAGGCGAGATTGTCGTAACTGAAGGCGGAGTTCGCATCTGGGGCGGAAAAGATGTGCCAAGTCAGCTGCCATTCCACGCCTCAAGTTTGTATGCGCGCAACGTTGTTAATCTCTTAACGCTGATGACAACACCGGCATCGCCAGCGCGTGAGGATAAGCCGGCAGTTGAGCTGGCTCTCAATATCAACTTCGACGATGAAATTATCAACGGCGCGGCAGTGACCCATAACGGTTCGCGCCGCACACCAGATGCAAAGGCGGCAAAGTAATGGAGCCAATCGCAGTTATCTCGATCTTTGTCCTCGCCGTCTTTGTCGGCTTTGAGGTCGTCTCAAAGGTCTCATCAACGCTCCATACCCCGCTGATGTCAGGTGCCAACGCTATTCACGGCGTCATCTTGGTCGGCGCGATCATCGTGGCTAATGAGGCCTCAAGTAATTTAGAGCTTGGTCTAGCTGTTGCAGCTATCATCTTGGCGACAATCAACGTTGTTGGCGGCTTTGTTGTAACGGACCGCATGCTCGAAATGTTTAAGCCCAAGAAGGGTGGTGAGCAGAAGTGAGCGACTTTATCTACGATCTCATCGGGCTTGGCGCCGGTGTTCTCTTTATCTTGGCACTTAAAGGTCTCTCGCATCCAAAGACTGCGCGACGCGGAAACCTTCTTGGCGCACTTGGTGCCACGATTGCGATTGTGATGGTCTTCTTCCATCTAGAAGATTTCAAGAACATTGGTTGGATTCTTGGCGCCCTCGCTGTAGGACTCGTTGTTGGCGTACCTGCTGCACGTAAGGTGCAGATGACCAATATGCCGCAGTTGGTAGCGCTCTTTAACGGCGTTGGTGGCGGTGCAGCAGCTCTAGTTGCCATCGTCGAATATCTCGATCTCGGCAGCGGCGCTACAACTGCACAGGTGATCTTCACCGTCTTTACCGTGGTGGTTGGTTGCGTCTCCTTTAGCGGATCGATTGTTACCTTCTTAAAGTTGCAAGAGCTAATGACGACTCGCCCAGTTGTTTTTCCTGGCGGTCGCTTTCTGATCGCGGGAAATCTCATCGCAGTCTTGGCGGTCTCAGTCTGGGTAGTTCAAGCGCTGGGTACCAACCCACTTTTGATTCTCGCCGCGCTCTCACTCCTCTTCGGTGTGCTCTTTGTGCTTCCAGTTGGTGGCGCAGATGTACCAATCGTTATCTCGCTCCTCAATGCATTTACCGGTCTCACCGTTGCCGCTAGCGGATATGTTCTCGATTCAACTCTTCTGATTATCGCTGGAACTCTCGTTGGCGCCTCTGGCACCATCTTGACTCGATTGATGGCAGAGGCGATGGGTCGCTCACTCTTTGGCACCCTCTTCGGTGCATTTACCGCAAAGCCTCAGGATGTTGCGGCAGCTGGTGAAGAACGCCCAGTGAAGTCAGGATCTGCCGAGGACGTTGCGATCTTGCTCAACTACGCACGCCGCGTGGTGATTGTTCCTGGCTTTGGTCTCGCCGTAGCGCAAGCTCAACATACGGTGCGTGAGATGGCAGATCTCTTGCTATCTAAGGGGATTGATGTTGCGTACGGAATCCACCCGGTAGCAGGGCGCATGCCAGGCCATATGAATGTTCTCTTAGCTGAAGCTAATGTTCCATACGATCAATTAGCTGAGATGGAAGATGTCAACCCAACATTTGGTCAGACCGATGTGGCAATTGTTATCGGCGCAAATGACGTTGTAAATCCTGCGGCTGAGACAACTCCAGGATGTCCTATCTATGGCATGCCAATTCTCAAGGTTGCTGATTCAGCAAATATCATCTTCTTAAAGCGATCGATGCGCCCTGGTTTTGCCGGTATTGAGAATGAACTTCTCTACGATCCAAAGACCACACTTCTCTTCGGTGATGCCAAGGCATCGCTGACCAAAGTAGTGAGCGCGCTTAAAGGTCTGTAATCGGCTGGTCGACTCGATGCACTGAATTTCGAGTCTCAGGTATTTGAGTTGCCACGATAAAAATCACGACCATCAGAAGAGTGCTGACAGCAAATGCTGGGCGATAACCCATCGCATCTGATAGCGCACCAAGTGCAATCGGTGAAACCATCGCAGCGAAATCGCCCGACATCTGCATTAACGCGATGACCTGTCCGCCCTTACCCTTCAATACATCGCCAACGAGACTTCCAGGAACGGTTGATAGATATGCACCAGCGATGCCCGAGAAGACCATCGCTGGGAAGAAGATCCATGCTTGATAAGTAACAAGCATGAGGAAGGTAGAGATTGTGAGCGCTGCAGTTCCGATCATGGCAACGTAGCGACGACCACGAGTATCGGAGAGACGGCCTGCGCGAAGTAAGAGCGCGCCATTGGCGATTGAAGCGATAGTAAAGCCCACGCCCATGTAAGTCGTAGATACCTTCATCTCTTCGACCATAAAGAGCGGCAGGATTGAACGCCCCATGCCAAAGAGGATAAAGCCGGTGCTAAAGGAGATCACCAGCGCAATTCGATAAGGCTTTAAGGCAAGCGCCTCACGGATGGAGGTCAGCTCACTGCTCTTCTGCGGTTTTGCGGCAAGCTGCGAACCGCGAAGTAAGAAGGCGGCAGAGATGCTTGAGATAACAAGAAGTACGGCATAGATAGCTAGTGGTGCTCGGAGAGAGAAGGCAGAGAGCGCGCCACCAACTACCGGTCCACCAACCATGCCAAGAAGGAAAGAGCCGTTGTAGAGAGATTGTGCGCGTCCGCGTTGAGTATCAGAGGTAACACGCAACAGGAGTGAACCGGCGGCAACCGAGAACATCGATGAACCTAAACCACCTGCGGCGCGAAAGAGGAGGAGTTGCATATAGCTCTGCGCTACTGCAGCTGCCGCTGACGAGAGTGCAACCATGCCAATGCCGACGGTATAGACAGTTCGTTCGCCGAAGGTATCAACCAACTTGCCTGAGACTAAGCCGCTAGCAAAGCGAGCAAATGCGAATGCGGCGAGAATCGAACCAACTTGCGCATTGTTGACGCCAAATGATCGCGCAAAGAGCGGCAACGTTGGTGCGATGATGCCAAAGCCAACAGCGACAAAGAAAGAGGCAAAGACAAGAACCCCAACTTCACGAGGAAATTCGCGAAGGGGGTTCTTCTCTTTGAGTGAGTTAAGAATTAGCCGAGCGCCTCTCCGGCTGATTCATTTCGAGCAGCTGCGTAATCCTGGCTAGTGCGAAGTGGTGTCTCGCGTAGGAAGAGCGCAACGAAGAAGCCGAGCGCTACAAGTGGTGCAGCCACTAAGAAGACAACGTGGAATGAACTCACAAAGGAATCTAGGACAGCTGTCTGAACTTGCGCGGGAAGAGTTGCGATAAGTGAGGTGTTGTTCTGAATCGCCTCGAGTTGAGCGGGATCAACCCCTGCTGCCGCTTGTGGATTGGTGGCTGCCAACTGAGCGAAGTTGCTCTCAAGATAGTGGCCTAAACGGTTGGTTAGAACCGCACCAAAGAGCGCGGTGCCAAAGACAGATCCCAGCGAACGGAAGAAGGTGTTGGAGCTTGTAGCAACGCCCATATCCTTGAATTCAACTGAGTTTTGGAGGGCAATGACGATGGTCTGCATTGAGAAGCCAAGTCCTGCGCCAACCATTACTGCATAGATAGAAATCTGCCAATATGGAGTATCAATCTCAAGGCGGTACATCAAAAGAATTCCGACCGTCATGATTGCAGTTCCCATGATTGGGAATCGCTTGTAGTGGCCATGCTTTGTAATCAACTTACCGCTCATAATCGAAGTTGAGACGATTCCGAGCATCAATGGAATTAACTTCAAGCCAGCATCGGTTGCTGAATATCCCTTAACGACTTGCATGTAGAGCGGCAACATCACAATTGCACCGAACATGCCTGCGCCGATGATTGCGCCAAGAACCGAAGTCAATGTAAAGGTATGGTTCTTAAATAAGTTGAGTGGAATGATTGGCTCAGTTGCGCGGCTCTCCCACCAGATAAAGAGTGCGGTGAGAATCAAACCGATAACGAGGTATGAAACAGTTCGTGAATCGCCCCAACCGTTCTGAGGCCCATAGACCGAGACCGATAGAAGTGTGGTTGTTACTGCAGTGACTAGAAGCAACGCACCTAAGTAATCAATCTTGTGTTCGCGCTTGACGCGTGGAATATGCAGAACTGCAGAGGTAATTGCAAGAGCGGCAATTCCAAATGGAATATTGATGTAGAAGATCCAACGCCAGCCAGTGATACCGAGGATCTGGTCGTGGTCTGAGAAGAAGCCACCAAGGAGCGGACCAGCTACAGATGAGAGGCCCCAGACAGCGCCGAAGTACCCTTGATAGCGACCGCGTTCGCGCGGTGGAACGATGTCACCGATGATGACGAAGGTAAGGGCCATAAGGCCGCCTGCGCCCAGCCCCTGAAGTGCGCGTGTAGCAATAAGTTGGCTCATATTGGAGGCTGCGCCCGCCAAGAGCGAGCCGATTAAGAAGGTAACAATTGCAAATTGAAAGACGACTCGACGACCGTAGAGATCGGAGATTTTTCCGTAGAGCGGGGTAGAGGCGGTAGAGGTGAGGAGATATGCGGTGACAACCCAGGTGTAGTGCTCTAACCCATTGAAATCTTCAACTATGCTCTTGAGAGCGGTGGAGACGATTGTTTGATCGAGAGCTGCGAGGAGC
>JBEGTC010000050.1:0-7217 GCA_041179565.1 Actinomycetota bacterium | reverse complement strand
CTCACCGCTACGACGGGCGCTTCCCGATATCGATATCGATGTTGAATCCGCCAGACGGTTGGAGATTTACGATGCAATCTTTGCGCGATATGGCGCGACCTCATTTGATAGCCCCAACGCAATCTCGCGCTGTGCAACAGTCTCTATGGTTGAGACCTATCGCGCACGCCATGCAATCCGCGATGCTGGCGCAGCGCTCGGTCTAGCGCCAGTCGAGATCGATCTCTTAGCAAAATCGATGCCCCATGTGCGAGCGGCAAATATCTCTGCCGCTCTAGCTTCGCTACCCGAACTCAAAAGACTTAACACCTCAACACCGTTGATGGCGATGACTATCGCAATGGCGCAACGTCTCGATGGCCTGCCTCGCCACTTAGCGATGCATCCATGTGCGATTGCCCTATCAGATGCCACCCTTCTCGATCGAACGCCGCTGCAGATCAACGCCGGCGGATACCCAATGCTCGAATTCGATAAAGATGATGTTGAAGATATCGGACTTCTCAAACTCGATGTCCTTGGAGTGAGGATGCAATCTGCAATCGCACATGCGGTAGCGGAGATTAGGCGTACCGCAGACCCTGAGTTCGATATCGATGCAGTGCCGCTCGATGACCCTGATACCTATACGTTAATTCAATCAACGCAGACGCTTGGTCTCTTTCAAATTGAGAGCCCAGGGCAGCGCGAGCTTGTCGGAAAGTTACAACCACGCACCTTTAACGATCTCGTTATCGATATCTCGCTCTTTCGACCGGGGCCAGTTAAGAGCGACATGATTCGCCCCTTCCTTAACGCTCGCGGTGGCTTTACTCAACCGCAGTTAATTCATCCCACCCTCGCCCCAATCCTCCAAGAGAGCGAAGGGGTAGTTGTCTTTCACGAACAAGTGATTTCAATTATCTCGGTGATGACCGGTATCTCATTAGCGGCAGCAGATGAGAAGCGACGATCACTCGGTAGCAAGGAGGGGCAGCAAGAGGTCTGCGATTGGTTCTTCCCAGCGGCAACCGCCAATGGATATGAGTTGGCGACGATTACAACGGTCTGGGAGATTCTCCGCGCCTTTGCATCATTTGGTTTCTGTAAAGCTCATGCTGCAGCTTTTGCGCTACCGACATATCAATCAGCATGGTTGAAGACCCATTACCCAGCTGCATTTATTGCTGGTGTTCTTACCCACGATCCTGGGATGTATCCCAAGCGATTGATGGTCGATGAAGCTCGTCGGATGGGTCTGCCGCTCGGCCCACTCGATATCAACTCATCACATCGCGATTATCGCGTTGAAGATATCGAAGGTAGCCCAGGTATCCGCATTGCGTTGAGCGCAGTCAGTGGCGCTAGTGAAGGCGAGCTCGCAACAATCGCTGCCGGTCAGCCATATCTCGATTTAGCAGATTTCTATCGCCGCTCTGGTGCATCGGTGGCAACGATTGAGACCCTTATTTTGACTGGCGCCTTCGATCGCGTGCACACCGATATCGATATTAACCATCGCGATCTCTTACTTCATCTCGCCGATCTCCATAAGACATCAGCGCCAGCGTTATCAGGAGCGCAGATGTCGCTCGGCCTTGCGCCACCGCTGCTACGTTCGAGTGGCCTGCCAGCGATGAGTAGCGAAGAGAAGATGAGCAATGAGCTCTCGCGCCTCGGTATGGATCTCAGCGCACATCTCTTATCTCCATATGCAGAGTTTCTCAATGCGATTGGGGCAACTCGCTCATGTGATCTCTTGCGTCAGCGCAGTGGTAGCACCGTCTTGGTAGCAGGGGTCAAGGTTGCACTTCAATCACCGCCGGTGCGATCAGGTAAGCGGGTTCTCTTCCTCTCACTCGATGATGGCTATGGCTGCAGCGATGCCACCTTCTTCCCAGATGTACTGCAGGCCCGCAGTGGTGAATATGCACAGACGCTCTATGGAACCTCGCTCTTCTTACTGCGGGGCGCTACTCGTCGCACCGGCGAACGAGGGATATCAATTCGCGCCACTGGCGTCTGGGATTTGCAAAGCGCCTACCAGGAATGGAATCTCAAGAAAGGTAGTGTGGCGATATGAGCACGATCTTGCATGTAGATATGGATGCGTTCTATGCATCTGTAGCTGAGCTCGATCACCCCGAGCTCCGCGGAAAGGCGGTAGTTGTCGGCGCCGGCGCACGCGGCGTTGTGCTCTCAGCAAATTATGCAGCTCGTAAATTTGGAATCCGAGCTGCGATGCCGGTAGGTCGTGCGCAACGCATGGCGCCACATGCCATCTTTGTTGCGCCAGAGCACCATCGCTACTCTGAGATCTCAGCGCGAGTAATGGAGATCTTCGCTACCTATACACCAAAGGTCGAACCAATCTCGCTCGATGAGGCATTTCTCGATGTCACCGGCGCTCAACGTTTGTTAGGTAGCGGGCGAGAGATTGCAGCGAAGATACGAGCAGAGGTACAGCAGAGAGAAGGGATTACCTGCTCTGTAGGAATCGCATCCAATAAATTTATTGCAAAACTCGCATCACAACATTGCAAGCCAGATGCGCTGATGGAGATTACCGACGATCGAGTATTGGAATTTCTCCATCCGCTACCGGTAGGTGCAATGTGGGGAGTAGGTCCCAAGACTGGAGAGGCGTTAGAGAGATTGGGTCTCCATACAATTGGCGATATCGCCAATACCCCTAGGTCAACTTTGATGCGCGCTCTCGGTGATGCATCGGGTGCATCGCTCTACGAACTTGCCTGGGGGAGAGATCTTCGCGATGTCAGCAACGACGAACCCGATAAGAGCATTAGCGCTGCTGAGACATTTGCCTTTGATCTAGATAACCCAGAGGAGATTCTCCGCGAGTTCTTAAAACTTACCGAGAAAGCTGCAGCGCGATTGCGTGATCGCGAACTCTTCGCCAAGACCATCTCGATCAAAGTTCGATTCGCCGACTTCACGACGATCAATCGGAGCAAGACCCTTCCGCTTGCAATCGATAGCACCCAAGAGATCTATGAGGTAGTTCGAACTCTCTATAAGGCGCTCAAGATCGATCGAGCTCGGTTGCGTTTGGTGGGAGTAGCTCTGGAGAATCTCCAAGGGGGAGCTCACGAACAGCTCCTGCTCGGCTCTCGGGAGAAGGGGTGGCGAGAGGCCGATAGCGCCATAGATCGCGCGCGGGCTCGATTTGGCTCCAGCAGCGTCAGGCCGGGGCGGTTGATTCGTAGCGAAAGAGGCCGGGAGGGGCAGAGCGAGAGCGGTAAAGATGACGAATAGCTGCAACTGTTCTATTGTGTGGCTATGGCACTCTCTGATCGCGAACGACGCTTACTAGCAGAGATGGAGGCGGCTCTCGCCTCTGATGATCCGCGCCTCCAATCGACTCTCGCTGGAAGCGCTACCGCAACCCTCTCTCGTAAGGGCTCTGCCTCGGCCATCTCTGGCCTTGCGCTCATTTTCGTCGGAATCGCCACCCTCTTCGCTGGCCTGATCGCCCAGATCACCTTGGTCGGAGTCGCTGGATTTATCTTTGCGCTCACCGGCGTCGTTATCGCCTATAGAGCGTTAGCGGGCAAGAACTTCACCTCAGTAAAGAGCGGTAAGGCCCCTCGATCCTTTGGCGCTCGCCTCCAGCAGCGCTGGGAAGAGCGAAACTTCGATCAGTAAGCGGCTAGCCGCCCATCCACCCGGTCCGATCTGGACCGGGTTTTTTTATCCCTAAAAAGTGAGAGCTCCCAGATGTGGTGGGGAGGCGAGTGGAGTGAGAGCGAAAAATTTGGGGAAAAGTGGTGTAAAAAGGAGAGAAGTGGTGTAAAGTGGGGAATTGAGCGGGAAATTCACGCTCATACCTTGGGGAAGGTGGTGAAAATCAATGTTCTTGGGCACCCATGAACCTCGTCTCGATGAGAAGGGACGGTTGATCCTCCCCGCCAAATTCCGTGAGGAGCTCTCACCAGGGCTGGTCATCACCAAGGGGCAGGAGCGTTGCCTCTATGTCTTCCCAGCTGCTGAGTTTTCGCAGATCACCGAGACCCTCCGCCAGGCGCCAGTTACCGCTAAAGCTGCCCGCGACTATCAGCGCGTCATGTTCGCCGGCGCCCACGATGAGATTCCTGATCGACAAGGTCGAATCACAATTCCACAGGGGCTGCGCACATATGCCGGCTTAGAGAAAGAGTGCGTCGTTATTGGCGCAAATACCCGCGTAGAGATCTGGGATAGCGCTGCCTGGTCTAGCTATCTCGCCGATCGCGAATCAAGTTTTGCTGACGTCTCTGAGGAAGTTTTTCCGGGACTTTTCTGAGACGCCAGCAAAAAATCTTTAGATAGAGATGAAAAAAACTAAATAAAAACTAAATAAGAAAAGTAATGACCGCACTCATCTGTGGCCACCGCCGACCTAATAGCTACTAGGGCCGACAGCGGCGTCTCTTCCCCGACGTCGCTTTCGAAACAACAATCCGTCGGCCGGCGGTGACCAGAGATGAGTGCGAGATAGAAGAGTCGGACTATAAAAGCAATTTGCTAGGGAGTGAAGTGGGGGAGAAGATGCAACATATATCTGTAATGCGCGATCGCTGCGTCGATCTCCTCTCTCCATCAATTCTTAACCAGAGTAATCCAGTCGTTGTCGATGCAACGTTAGGTCTCGGTGGCCATAGCGAGGCGATGCTGCAACGTTTTGAGAATCTCACAGTAATCGGTATCGATCGCGATCGAGAAGCCCTAGCAAAAGCAGGCGCACGGTTGGCCCCATTTGGTGATCGCTTTAAGTCGGCACATGCAATATTCGATGAGTTTTCGAACATTATTGAGAGCTTTGGCTACAAATCAATTAACGGTGCGCTCTTTGATTTGGGTGTCTCATCTATGCAATTGGATGAAGAAAACCGCGGTTTCTCTTACTCTCACGATGCACCGCTTGATATGCGAATGGATCAGAGCCAAGGTGTAACCGCCTCGGAAATTCTTAACAACTATGAGCCGGGCGAGCTCGTACGAATTCTCCGCATCTATGGCGAAGAGAAGTTCGCAACACGTATTGTTGAAAATATCGTAAAGGCTCGCGCAATTGCTCCGCTCAACTCAACAACCGAACTTGCAGCATTGGTTAAGGAGAGCATCCCGGCAGCAACACGAAGGACTGGAGGTAATCCTTCAAAGCGCACCTTCCAAGCGCTTCGTATCGCAGTCAATGATGAGCTCGGTGCGATAGAGCGCGCGATTCCGCAGGCTTTAGAACGCATCACAATTGGCGGACGTGTGGTCGTAATGTCATTCCAATCTCTAGAAGATCGCATCGTCAAAGAGAAGTTTGCTGATGCATCCACCTCTAAGAGCCCGCGCGAACTCCCAATTGAACTTCCTGAGTATGCGGCGAAATTTAAGCTGGTCTTCAACTCGAGCGAGAAACCGAGCGAGCAGGAGATTGCCGAGAACTCGCGAGCGGCATCGGTTCGACTTCGCGCGATTGAGCGGGTGGCGGCATGATGAGTAGCGCAGTCGCACGAAAGAACGCCTCGACAACTCTTACATCGGGACTTCGACGACAGGTCGTTGAAACTACGGCAAAAGTTATCCATGCAACTTTCCCGCAGGTATCGGTAGCGCAGCAGGCGAGCCGAAAGTACTTTGCCACCTTTGTTACCTCAGTGAGTGTTGCCGGTTTCCTCGCCCTCCTTGGAATAAACACCCTCCTTGCCCAGGATGCATTTACGCTCTCAAATTTAAAGCTTGAGGCGAAGATGGTTGCAGATCAACGAGATGCCATTAATCGTGAGATTGATTCAAAATCCGCCCCGGAATCTTTGGCACGCGCAGCTGCAGCTCTAGGAATGAAGCCTTCGGAGACCCCAATCTTTCTCAATTTAAATACCGAGAGTGGAGTTACTCGTGGGTGATCTACTCCTCGCGAAGTCGCGAATTCGAATTCTGACTCTTGCCTTTATTGCGGTTCTTGTCTTGATGAGCTTCCAACTCTTTAGAGTACAAATTTTTGAAGCTGGAAATTACAAGCTTCGCGCAGTTGATGAGATGGAGACGACCAGAATAGTTCAGGCACCGCGCGGGGAAATTACCGATGTAAACGGAGTTGCATTTGCGCGAAGCGTCTCAGCAATTAGCATAGTTGTCGATCAAACTCAGATTGCAAACCCAGCTCGAACCGCTGCATTTGTTGCACCAATTCTTGGACTCACTACAGGCGAAGTACAGGCAAGTATCACTGGAACTCGCAAGTATTCAATGGTGCTCAAGAATGGACGCCCAGCGCTCTGGGATAAGCTGACTCGAGCGATTGAAAGCCATAACTCAGCCCTCGCTGGCAATGAGATTGATAAGCGAATAATTGGTTTCTTCCCAGAACGTTCCTACATTCGCGAGTACCCATCAGGTCGCCTGATCTCATCTTTAGTTGGATTTGTTCGCGCCGATGGGGTTGGCGCAACTGGAATTGAATCGAGCATGAACTCAATTATCAGTGGAACTGCCGGTCGTTACTCATACGCTAGAGCAAATGGTGCGGAGATTCCTGGATCTCAGAGTGAAATCGTCGCGCCTAAGACTGGTACGACTGTACGTCTGACCATCGATCGTGATGTTCAATGGGTTGCAGCGCGCGCAATTGCTGATGCTGTTAAGAGCTCGGGTGCAGTTAATGGAACAGTTATTGTCATGGATCCAAAGACCGGAGCGATAATCGCTCATGCAACTGCTCCAACATTTGACCCAAACAATACAAAGGGCATCAGCTTAGAGTTGATGAGAAACCCTTCAGTTCAAGATGTCTATGAGCCAGGTTCGACTGGAAAAGTAATGACTATGGCGGCAGCACTTGAAGAGCAGACTGTGACGCCAACAACGGTCTTTAACGTTCCGTACGGTCTTCGCAGGGCCGGAAAAACTTTTCACGATCACGAGCGCCATCCGGTGCAACATTTGACTACAACTGGAATCCTCGCGGTGTCGAGCAATACCGGCTCAATTAAGGTCGGTGAAACTCTAGGAAGTGAAAAACTCTATGAATACCTCACCAAGTTTGGTATTGGAAGTAAGACTGGATCAGGTCTGCCTGGAGAATCGGGCGGAATTCTCCATCCAGTAAAGGATTGGTCGGGCACAACCGCGCCGACAGTTGCATTCGGTCAGGGATATTCCGTTACTGCGATGCAAGCCACCAGCGTCTTCGCGACAATTGCAAATAATGGCGTTCGCGTCTCGCCAACGGTGATTGCTGGCAC
>JBEGTC010000049.1:0-7284 GCA_041179565.1 Actinomycetota bacterium | reverse complement strand
GATGTAGTTGCCGAACTCTTCAGCTTGATCGGCTCAGGCGCGCTAAAGCCAGTGATTGGCGCTACTTTCCCGCTTGCAGAGGCTGCCGATGCTCATCGAGCAATGTTGGCGCGAGGAACAACCGGCAAGATTGTCTTAAAGCCGTAAGGTGACGGTCGCTTATCGGCGACCGCGACCACCGCTGCGATTGCCACGATAACCACGGCCTCCCCCGCTACCACCTTTACGTGGTGCGCGCTTTGGCGCCTCCACTACTGGTGGCACATATGGGATTCCGGAAGGTTGTTGTGCGCCAGTCACTCGCATCAAATCTTCGCTACTTGGCTTTACATAGACGGTCGATGGATTAACACCAGCGCGAGTTGTAAGGCTCTTTACCGATTTCTGCTGACGAGTTGTCGCAAGCGAGACCACAGTTCCAGATTCGCCGGCGCGAGCGGTTCGGCCAGAGCGGTGGAGATAATCTTTATGATCTTGTGCTGGATCAACATGTACAACCAGCGAGATGCCATCGACGTGGATGCCGCGTGCTGCGACATCGGTCGCGACGAGAGCGGCATTCTCTGACTCTTTAAAGAGCGCTAATGTGCGAGTACGTACCGCCTGTGATTTACCACCGTGGAGCGCACCAACAGGAACACCAGCGTGTGCCAACTTATCGGCTAAGCGATCTGCACCTCGTTGTGTCTTAACAAAGAGGATGGTCTTACCGTTGCGAGCAGCAATCTCAGCCGTGACTTCATCTTTCTCAGATGGATCCATCACCAAGAGGTAGTGCTCCATCGTTGAGACCGAAGCGCGATCGTTCTGAAGTGAGTGGGTCTTTGGGTTCTTCAAATAACGTCGGACCAGGGCATCGACGCCGCGATCGAGGGTTGCCGAGAAGAGAAGTCGCTGACCGCCCTGCTTTGCTTGATCGAGAATCTCTTGAACCACTGGCAGGAAGCCCATATCGGCCATCTGATCAGCCTCATCAAGAACAGTAATCTGTAACTGATCGAGTTGAACTTCACCCTTATTGAGCAGGTCGATCAAGCGGCCAGGGGTTGCAACCAAAATCGCAGTTCCCTTTCGCATCGCAGTGATCTGCTTTGTATATGACATTCCACCTGCGACGACCACAGATGCATGGCCAACCGAGCGAGCTAGCGGCAGAAGAACTTCATCGATCTGCTGAGCAAGCTCACGGGTAGGGGTAAGGATGAGCGCCAATGGCTTATGTGGATTGGCTTTCTTATCAGCAATATTTGAGAGCAGGGCGAGGCTAAATGCGAGCGTCTTTCCAGAGCCGGTCTGGCCGCGACCAAGGATGTCGTGGCCTGCGATGGCATCGGGAAGCGTCGCTACCTGGATTGGGAAAGGACTCTTAATTCCTTGCGCACTGAGCGCGTTATCGAGCGGTGCTGGAACACCGAGCTCACGGAAAGTTGTTGCCACAGCATCGAGCGGCGTTGCATCGATAAGGTTGGCATCTGCCAAGTTTGGTGAGATGTAAGAATCATCGGCACCGAAATCTTCAGCGACATTGCGGCCACGAGCTTTAGAGAATGAGTGTGGCTCGCTGCTACGACCGGTTGCAGTACGTCGATCGCGTGACGGCTTTGCGAAATCGCGAGCTGGCTTTGCGTACTCGCGCTTCTCAACGGGCTTGTCGAAAGAGCGGGCCGGCTTCTTGTATTCGCGCTTCTCAACCGGCTTATCAAATGATTTCGTTGGCTTATCGAAAGAACGTGCTGGCTTATCGAAGGTGCGCTTTGCACGAGGTGCATCTTCGCTACGGCGCGGACGTTCGGTGCGCTCTGAGGCGCGGCGATCTGGTCGCTCACTTCTCTCAGCCACAAACTTCTCGGCGCGAGTCTTCGGCTTTGGCCTGCCACCCTTTTCAAAGACGCGCTCATTTGCGCTCTGTCGAGGGTTACCCTTTGGTGCGCCCTCAATCTCCTTAGATTTTGAGCCGATCTGCTTCTGGAATCGAGCAGCACGTAACTTGGATCGATCTGTGAGGCGCTTCTCTTTACGAGTCGCTGGAATCGCATCACGATCTGAGTAACGGACGGTTGTCGTTGGCTTGAATTCGCCGCTCTTGCGCGGAGTCGCCTTCGATGTTGTACGTGGGGTCTTTGCTGATGATGGTGCTGCGCTCTTACTACGAGGAGCTGGCGCAGCTTTCTTAGCTGCCTTCGCTACTGCAGCGCGACGAGGCTTGCCCTTTGAGGCAGCGCGACGTGCTTTTCCGGGCGCGGTTGTACGCTTCTGTAAAGTCATTGTTAAGTTTTCCTATCGAGAGATCAAGCGCGTCTCGATTAGGAAAGGCCCGTACCGGGCTCACCAGGGTGGAGATAAGACTCGCAAGAAGGGCCTGAATTAGGCTCATGGTGTGGTTCTTCGGTACATCTGTACCGTGCCCCAATTCTAACCGCTACTGGGCTAATTGCGAAATTCCCGCCTACTTTTGAAATTTAGGTAGATGTAAATCAAATCTAATTGAGATAAATCGCGTCAAAATCACCACAACGCCACCAGCTCCTACAGCAATCGCCTCTGGTGCATTGAGAGCATGCAGCGCAACAAATGTGGCAGCGCCCATGAGTGCAGATGTACCGATAGTTTCGCGATGGAGCAGAACTGGTTCGACCTGGCAGAGAACATCGCGCAACAAACCACCGGTCACTGCGGTAATGACGCCGAAAATTATTGAGGAGTACCAGGGAATATCGAGTTCAAATGAGAGTTGAACTCCAGACATTGTTGCCGTCGCCAAGGCAAAGGTATCCATGGCCAGTAAGACTTTGCCGACATGAGTGACTCGACGCAAGGTAAGGGTGATGACGACCGCTGCCAATACGGAGGCAAGAATCCATGGATCGCTCACCCAGACCGGCATAATGCCGAGGAAGACATTTCGAAGTGAGCCGCCAGAGATTGAGGCGATAGTTGCAACGAAGGCGATACCACCATAATCGAGGCCACGATCTGCTGCGATACGAGCGCCTACTAGTGCAAAGACAAAGGTAGATAGGAGATCAAGGGCGTGGAGCAGCGTCATATCTGGAGTTTACTCACTCTCTATCTCGCCTTGCGCCAATTTAGAGAGCTCACCGCCGCTGACGCGATAGACCGTCCACTCATCCATTGCAACGGCACCCAAAGATTTATAGAACTCAATCGATGGCGTATTCCAATCAAGTACCCACCATTGAAATCTGCCATAACCTCGTTCTTGGCAGATAGCAGCGAGATGTTTCAATAACGCTTTACCGTAACCACGTCCTCGGTACTCAGGACGAATAAAGAGATCCTCTAAATAGATTCCATGCTTACCCTGCCAAGTCGAGTAGTTGAGAAACCAGATTGCACAACCAGCGATTGCGCCGTCGACCTCAACTAAATCGCAGAAAACTTTGGGATCGTTGTTAAAGAAGCTCTCCTCGATATCGGCAGCGGTCGCCTTCGCCTCTTCCGGCGCCTTCTCATAGAGTGCTAACTCGTAAATAAGTGCGCGAATCTCTTCAGTATCTCCGATGGTTGCTGGACGGATCTTCATCTGCTGCGACATGGGGCAAGGGTAGTTTGTTGGACTGCACATTTCTGAAAATCGGTTGCAATTGGGTTACAAATAGCGATTTTGGGCGATATCGCCTTCCGCCAATTAAAGCTGCTTTATAGGCTCACCCATTATGAGTACGCGCATTAAGAGCATCGAGGCTGCCCGAAAGAAGCTTGCCCAGCGATGCGCTGACGATCGCGATCTCGAGCTCCTACTTGCCCGTTACGACCGTTGGGCGGCCGATCTCTACGACGGGCTCGCAGCCGTTTATCCCGCCGACCAGGTAATGAGCGCAATTGTCGATGTCATAGCTGGGATTTTTCAGGCTCGATCCCCCGAACTCCGTGCTCGCGATATCGAACGCACCCTTCGGCCAGATTGGTTCCAAGCTCCCGATGCAGTTGGCTATGTCGCCTATGCCGATCTCTTCGCTGGTGACCTCAATGGGATTCGCAAGAAGATCGACTACCTGAAAGACCTTGGCATTACCTATCTCCACTTGATGCCGTTACTTACACCTCGCCCTTCGCCAAATGATGGTGGATATGCCGTCGCTGATTATCGAACTGTGCGAAAAGATCTCGGCTCAATGAAGGATTTGGCAAAACTTGCAGATGAGCTCCATGGTGCAGGAATTTCGCTCACCCTAGATTTGGTACTCAATCACGTGGCGAAAGAACACGAATGGGCAGAGCAGGCAAAGGCGGGCGAGAAGAAATACCGCGATTATTTCTATACCTATGACTCTCGTGAAATACCGGATCAATTTGAGAAGACGCTGCCTGAGATATTTCCAACGTTCGCCCCTGGCAACTTCACCTTTAACGATGAGATGAAGGCATGGGTTTGGACGACCTTTAACGATTATCAATGGGATGTGAATTGGTCGAACCCTGAACTATTTCTCGAATTTGTAGACATCATTGGGTATTTAGCTAATCAAGGAACCGATTGCCTTCGTCTCGATGCCATCGCATTTATCTGGAAGCGCCTTGGTACCGATTCGCAGAATCAACCAGAGGTTCATGCCATTACCCAAGCACTTCGCGCCGCTGCCCATATCTCAACCCCTGCTCTGATCTTTAAGGCAGAGGCGATTGTTGGTCCGAAGGATGTTGTGCATTACCTAGGTCAGGGCGAACACGCTGGCAAGGTATCTGACCTGGCTTATCACAACTCGCTTATGGTGCAGATCTGGTCGGCGCTGGCAGCTCGCGACGGTCGATTAATGGCCCACGCGCTCTCTAAATTTGCTCCGATCCCCACTACCTCTGGCTGGGCGACTTATCTACGCTGCCACGACGATATTGGCTGGGCGATCGATGATGCTGATGCACATGAGCTTGCGATCAACCCATATGCGCACCGCTCATTCCTCGCTGATTTCTACGCCAATGAGTTTGCCGGTTCATTTGCGCGTGGCGTTCACTTCCAATCAAATCCAACAACGGGTGACCGTCGAACATCTGGCAGTGCAGCAAGTTTGATCGGCATTGAAGCTGCGTTGGAGAAGAAGGATGAACCAGCGCTGGTCACCGCCATAGAGCGGATGATGTGTGCCTATGCAATGGTATTCGGCTTTGGCGGGCTGCCACTTCTCTACATGGGAGATGAACTTGGGTTGCTCAATGATGTGAGTTACCTCAAAAATCCAGCGAAGGCCGAAGATAATCGATGGATACATAGACCTGAGATGGATTGGTCGTTGGTGAAGAGCGCGGCAAAAGGTAAGGGTGTGGAAGGTAAGGTCGATGCAGCAATTCGTTCGTTGATTACCGCCCGAAAATCTCTCGCCTCACTTCACGCTGCCACACCTACTGAAGTCTTCACCACCAATAATCCGGCAGTCATCATCTTCCGCCGACGCCATGCATCAGGCGATTTAATCCAGCTCTATAACCTTTCGGAGAGTTCGCAGAAGGTCAGTATGCGCTCTATCGCATCCGGCAAGTTGTTGGAGGTTATCTCAGGTGAGTACCTGCATATTTATGAAGAGATGATCATTCCGGCATATGCCGCTTGGTGGCTGCAGCGCTAGCCTGCAGTACGATTGCCCGCATGTCATTGAGTAGAGATAAAAATTGGTGGCGACAGGCTGCTATCTATCAGATCTATCCACGAAGCTTTGCCGATAGCGACGGCAATGGCATCGGTGATCTCAAGGGCATCACCTCTCGCGTTCCATATTTGCAGTCGCTCAACCTCGATGCGGTATGGCTCTCGCCCTTCTATCCATCGGCGCTCGCAGATGGTGGTTACGATGTCGATGACTATCGTAATGTAGATCCCAAGCTTGGCTCGCTAGAAGATTTCGATGAGATGCTGGCAGCGCTCCATAACGTTGGCATCCGCGTCTTTGTAGATATCGTTCCTAACCACTCATCCAATCTCCATCAATGGTTTAAGGATGCAATCGCTGCTGCCCCAGGTTCGCCGGAACGCAATCGCTATATTTTCCGCGACGGTCGTGGCGCCAGCGGCGAGCTGCCGCCAACTGATTGGCCTTCACACTTTGCACCATCTGCTTGGACCCACGAATCAGTCTGGGGCGGCAAGCACAATCAGTGGTACATGCACTGGTTTGCACCTGAGCAACCAGATTGGAATTGGGATAATCCTGAGGTTGAAGCTGATTTCCTCGAGACCCTCAAATTCTGGGCCGATCGTGGCGTCGATGGCTTCCGTATCGATGTGGCACACGCGCTAAAGAAAGATCTCTCCGAGCCACTTCGTATGCGCGATACCCTCGAATACGAAGATCCACAACCGCTCGATGGCAACGGTATCTTGATGGATCGCACCGAGCTCTTTGAGGTATATCGAACTTGGCGCAAACTCTTCAACTCATACGATCCGCCACGAGTCGCAGTTGCCGAAGCAAATGTCCATCCAAGTCGTATGCCGCTCTATGCCAGCGAAGAGACCTTGGGCCAGACCTTCGATTTCCGATTTATCGATGCCGATTTCAGCGCAGCAACCTTTAAGCACTGTGTGCAAGATAGCCTCGACCTCGCTAAGAAGAATAACTCTTCAACAACATGGACGCTCGGCAACCATGACCAGATGCGTTACGCAACGAAGCAGGGCCTCCATCCAGTCGTAGATCGCCAAGAGTGGCTCCTCTCCAACGGAACCTCGCATCCAGTCGACTTTGAGATTGGCACCAAATGTTCAGTAGCGGCCAATACATTTATCCTTGCGTTGCCTGGTTCGACCTACATCTATCAAGGTGATGAACTTGGCCTCCACGAGGTAGCCGATATCCCTGAAGACCAGATTCAAGATCCGATCTACCTGCGCAACCATAAGAAGGCGAAGGGTCGCGATGGCGCACGAGTTCCGTTGCCATGGACTCGTAGCGGTAAGAACTTTGGTTTCGGTAACGGCGGCTCGCATCTACCTCAACCAGAATGGTTTGGCAGCTACTCGGTAGAGGTTCAGTCTGGCCAAGAGGAGACTCCACTTGAGATCTTTAGGAAGGCGCTTGCTCTTCGTCGCCAATTACAGTGCGAAGAGGAGATCACTTGGCATAAGACGACTCGTGAGGATGTCTTGCACTTTAGCCGCCCTAATGGCTGGAACTGCATCACCAACTTTAAAGGTGGTAAGTATCCAATGCCTAAGGGCGAAGTACTTTTGACAACTCAGCCGTTGGTCGACGGAAAAATTCCGGCGGGCACGACTGTATGGTTCAAAGCGTAAGCTTCTGAACCAGTTGGAATGGTTCAAAGCGTAAG
>JBEGTC010000048.1:0-7334 GCA_041179565.1 Actinomycetota bacterium | reverse complement strand
GGCTGCTGCAAAGCCAGCTGCTGCAAAGAAGGCTGCTCCAAAGCGCCGCAAGAAGGCTGCTGTTGCAGCTCCTGCTGCAAAGAAGGCTGCTCCAAAGCGCCGCAAGAAGGCTGCTGCTAAGCCAGCTGCTGCAAAGAAGGCTGCTCCAAAGCGTCGTAAGAAGGCTGCTGCTGCAAAGCCAGCTGCAAAGAAGGCTGCTCCAAAGCGCCGCAAGAAGGCTGCTGCTAAGCCAGCTGCTAAGAAGGCTGCTCCAAAGCGCCGCAAGAAGGCTGCTGCAAAGCCAGCTGCAAAGAAGGCTGCTCCAAAGCGCCGCAAGAAGGCTGCTGCTAAGCCAGCTGCAAAGAAGGTTGCTAAGCGCAAGCCAGCAGCTAAGAAGGCAGCTCCAAAGCGCAAGAAGGCTGCTAAGAAGAAGTAATTTATTACTTATAAAAAACCCCGCCACTTTATGTGGCGGGGTTTTTTATTTGAATACCTCAACTCTTCAATTACTTCTCAATTACTTCTCAATATCGCGAATGCGTAGGGCGACTCGTTCAAAAATCTCAGCGAGAGTCTTTTGATCGTTCTTATCGAGGACATCGAGAAAGCGGCTCCGCACGCTATGAACATGATCTGGCGCAGCGGCAACAATCGCCTTCCACCCCTTGGGGGTCATGATGGCGAAATACCCACGCTTATCCTCTGGGCAGGCCTCGCGTCGAACCCAGCCGGCTTTCTCCATCACCTTGATTCGGTGGGAGAGGCGGGATCGAGAGATCATGGCAACATCGGCTAACTCAGACATTCGCATGGTTCGGTCCGGGGCATCGCTCAATTGAGCTAACACCTCATAATCGGCCATCGAGAGATCGTGGTCGGCCAAGTCTTCATCGAGGGCATCGAGGAGGCGTCGGCTCGCGATAATGTATTGGCGCCAAGCCTTCATTTCAGAAGGGTTGAGCCACTTCGGTGCGGTAGCGTTTTTCTCTGCCATAAGGCGATAATACGGCATTAGTTGAAGATTCAACTTCTTCACATCAATCGCCTCGCCCGCCAACTAACTAGCTAGATAAGTGAAAAGAGAGCTCTTGTGAAATCCGGAATCGATCGCCAATTTATCAACCCAGAGATTCGCCCACAGGATGACCTCTTCCGCCACTTCAATGGCAAGTGGCTCACCGATTACGAGATGCCGGCCGATCGTTCTAGCGATGGCATCTTCCGAGCGATCCATGACCAGGCTGAGCTCCAGGTTCGCGAGATTATTGAAGGCGCTAGCGGCTCTGATGAGGCGGAGAAGATCTCCAATCTCTATCTCTCATTTATGGATACAGCAGCTATCGCCGAACGTGGCGTTACACCAATCGCCGATGACTTAGCCGCAATTGATAAGGTCGATTCGCTCGAAAGTTTTATCACCACAATGGCTCAACTTGAGCGCTATGGAATCGGTGGCCTATCGGGGGCAGCAATTTATGCCGATCCAATGAACTCATCTACCAATATCTTCCATATAGGACAGGGCGGCCTCTCGCTGCCAGATGAGGCTTACTATCGCGAAGATCAATATCAGGCGATCCGCGAGGCCTTCGTGGTTCATGTCGAGAAGATGGCTGCTCTCGTGGGCGTTAGCGATATCTCTGGCGCAGCGCTCTTGGCGCTGGAGACCAAGATCGCCGCCCATCATTGGGATCAAGTCAAAGACCGCGATGCGACAGCTACCTATAACAAGATGGATCTCGCTGGACTCATTGAGCTAGCGCCTCGCTTCCACTGGGAGCTCTGGGCGCCTGCGGCTGGCCTGCCAATCGCAGCTTTAGATGGCGTCAATGTTCACGAGCCAAGCTTCTTCTCTGGCGTCTCAGACCTCCTCGCTGATTTTGAGAGCGATATCGCATCGTGGAAGGGTTGGTTGAAGTGGAACGTAATCTCATCTGCCGCCTCATCCTTGACCGATGCCATCGTCGAACAGAACTTTGATTTCTATGGCCGCACCCTCTCTGGCACACCTGAACTTCGCGAACGTTGGAAGCGCGGCGTCGGTCTCGTACAAGGATCCCTCGGTGAGGCGATCGGCAAGGTCTATGTCAGCCGCTACTTCTCGCCTGAGTCAAAGGCGGCGATGGTCGCCCTCGTGGACAATTTAATTGAGGCCTACCGCCAGAGCATCAATAGCTTGACCTGGATGTCAGATGAGACCAAGAAGAAGGCGCTCGAGAAGCTCGGTAAATTCAACGCCAAGATTGGTTATCCAAATAAGTGGCGAGATTACTCATCGCTAGAGATTCGCAGAGATGACTTGATCGGCAATCTCCGCCGCATCTCCGAGTTCCACCACAACTACGAGGTCGCCAAGATTGGCAAGCCAGTCGATCGTGATGAGTGGCTGATGACCCCACAAACGGTCAATGCTTACTACATGCCGGTGATGAACGAGATTGTCTTTCCAGCTGCAATTTTGCAACCACCATTCTTCGACATCGAGGCCGATGCCGCCGCCAACTATGGCGCTATCGGCGCTGTGATTGGCCACGAGATCGGCCATGGCTTTGATGACCAAGGATCGAAGTACGATGGCGATGGCAACTTAATCGATTGGTGGACAGAATCTGATCGCGCCGCCTTTGATGAGTTAGCTGGAAAACTCATTACTCAATATGACGCGCTCTCTCCAGAGTCGACCCCCGATATCAAGGTCAATGGCGCATTTACCGTCGGTGAAAATATCGGCGACCTCTCTGGTCTCGAGATCGCATTTAAGGCCTACAAAATCTCACTCGCTGGAGCGAGCGCTCCCACCATCGATGGCCTCACCGGAGAGCAACGCTTCTTCTACGCCTTTGCCCAAGCATGGCGCGGCAAGAATCGACCAGAGGAGACTCGTCGCCGTATTGCAACCGATCCACACTCCCCTAACGAGTTCCGATGCAATCAGGTAGTCCGCAATCTTGAGGCCTTCTACGCTGCATTTAACGTTGCGCCAACCGATGCGCTATGGCTCGATCCGCAGGAGCGCGTTCGAATCTGGTAACGGTTCGCACGCCAGCCAACCTCTGCGACAATTAGCGCTATGACCAATACGGCGCCGGGTTTTAGCTTTGCCATTGAGAGCGCACCCGAGACCGGGTTGGCGCGTGCTGGGCGAATCACAACCCCACATGGCGAAATCGCAACGCCTGCCTTTATTCCCGTCGGCACCAAGGCGACTGTGAAATCAGTGCTGCCAGAGGCGATGGCAGATCTCGGTGCTCAGGCGCTTCTTGCCAACGCCTATCATCTCTATCTCCAACCGGGTCCAGATATTCTCGATGAGGCTGGCGGTCTCGGTAAATTTATGAATTGGGATAAGCCAACCTTTACCGATAGCGGCGGCTTCCAAGTCCTCTCACTCGGCGTTGGCTTTAAGAAGGTACTGGCGATGGATGCCACTACCTTCCGATCCGACCAGGTAATCGCTGGCAATAAGGACCGCCTCGCCCATGTCGACGATGATGGCGTGACCTTCAAATCCCACCTCAATGGTTCGTTCCACCGCTTTACCGCTGAGATCTCGATGCAGATCCAGCATAAGATCGGCGCTGATGTGATGTTCGCATTTGATGAATGCACTACCTTGCATAACACCCGCCCATATCAAGAGCTCGCTATGAAGCGCACACATGAGTGGGCTATCCGTTGTCTCGACGAACACCAGCGATTGACCCTAGAACGCTCTCAGAAGCCATATCAGGCCCTCTACGGGGTTATCCAGGGCGCACAATATGAAGATCTACGGCGCGAAGCTGCCCTCGACCTCGGCTCGATGAGCTCATCTGGAATCTCCTTCGATGGCTTCGGCATCGGCGGTGCGCTCGATAAGGCATCGCTCGGCACAATCGTTGGCTGGGTCAATGAGACGCTGCCACAAGAGAAACCAAAGCACCTCTTAGGAATCGGTGCGCCAGAGGATCTCTTTGTCGGAGTCGAGAATGGAATCGACACCTTCGACTGCGTCTTGGCCTCTCGAATCGCGCGATCGAGTGCGGTATATATCAATGATGGCCGGATCAATATCTCCAACGCCTCATATATCCGCGACTTCAATCCGATCGATAGCGAATGCGATTGCTACACCTGCCGCAACTACACCCGCGCCTATCTCTGCCACCTATTCCGCGGCAAGGAGATTGTGGCAGCAACTCTGGCCACAATCCATAACGAGCGGTTTATCGTTAGATTGGTCGATCAGATGCGCGCCCACTTAATCGCAGGAACCTTCCACGAATTTAAAGCAGATTTTCTCGGTCGATATCTCCATCGATCGGGACAAGCTTCAAATTAAGTAGCGCTTACTTAGCTGCCAAGCGAGCTTCACGACGGAGGCGCTGCTCCTCTGGATCTGGAACCGGAACTGCACCAATTAAGCGTTGGGTGTATTCAGTCTTTGGTCGCTGCAGAATCTCATCGCGATCTCCAACCTCGACCAACTCACCGTTCTGCATAACCGCAATACGGTGCGAAAGAATGTCGACGACTGCGAGGTCGTGGCTGATGAAGAGGCAGGCAAAGTTGAGCTTGCGCTGAAGATCTTGTAAGAGCTCTAAGAAGCGCGCTTGCACTGATACATCGAGCGCTGAAGTTGGTTCGTCGGCGATCAATAGATCTGGAGTAAGCGCTAGCGCGCGAGCGATACCTACGCGCTGACGTTGTCCGCCTGAGAGCTCGTGTGGATAACGGTTGCGATAGCTGCGAGGTAGCTCTACCTGATCGAGGAGATCTTCAACGCGAGCGTTGAGCTCTGCCCCCTTTGCTTCACCACTTAAGAAGAGTGGTTCGCCGATTGATTCGCCGATTGGAAGGCGTGGGTTGAGCGATGAAGCTGGATCTTGGAAGACGATGCCGGTGTGGCGACGAATTGAGAAGAGCTCCTTCGATGTTGCGCGGCTAATATCGCGACCAACGATCTCGATCTTTCCCTCTTTAATTGGAAGTAAGCCAATTGCGGCGCGACCAATGGTGGTCTTACCGGAACCGGATTCACCTACGAGACCGAGAATCTCACCTGGATAGATCTCAAGGTTGATCCCCTTAGCTGCGGTAAATGCTGGGATACGTCCGCGCTTTGGATATTCGATGGTGACATTCTCTAGCTTGAGTACTGGAGCTGCGCCAGCTGGAATAGTGAGTTCGCGCTTAGCTGTTGATCCGAGCTTTGGCACCGCGTTAAGCAGCTGCTGTGAATATGGATGCTGTGGGCGGTTGAAGATCTGATCTGCGCTTCCGTGTTCGACGGTCACGCCATCTTTCATAACCAGAATCTCATCTGCCATATCTGCGACAACGCCCATATCGTGGGTGATCAACAAGATTGCAGAGTTAAGGCGGGTCTTGAGGTTACGCATCAAATCAAGAACCTCTGCCTGAACTGTCACATCGAGCGCTGTGGTTGGTTCGTCGGCAACAAGCAGACCGGGATCGCAAGCGAGTGCTTGTGCAATCATCGCACGCTGGCGCTGACCGCCAGAGAGCTGGTGAGGGAACTTATTGATCGACTTCTCAGGATCGGGAATTTCAACCATGGTAATTAACTCAAGGGCGCGCGCCTGCGCAGCTGCTGGCGTCATATCGAAGTGATTGCGGAGAGTCTCAACAATCTGGAATCCGATTGTGTAAACCGGATTGAGCGCTGTCATTGGCTCTTGGAAGATATAGGCAACCTCTTTGCCGCGGTACTTCTGGAGCAACTTTGCTGAGGCTTCAACCATCTCGACGCCATTGACCTTGACGCTGCCACTACGGCGAGCATTTGCTGCCAAGAGGTCCATAAGACCAAGCGCTGTCGTAGATTTACCAGAACCGGACTCACCGACGATGGCGAGGACCTTGCCCGCCTCGATCTCGAAGTTCATATCTATTGCAGCTGGATACCAGGTGCCATCAACCCAGAAATCAACTGAGAAATTGCTTACCTTCAGCACTGGATTAGACATGAGAAACCTCCGTAGTACATGCGAGAATGTCGAAGTGAAGAGCGTTGAAACTTTCCGAGCGAGAAACTCGCTCGTTCTTGCCGGAATTGCCTATCTGATGCTGACCCTCTTTGTTGTGAGCGAGATAATCAACGGCAGCACCAGCGATGTGCTCATCGCCATTAGCGTTGCTACGTTGATTGGCCAAGCTGCCTACTTGATATTCCAACGCCCAGCTCTCAAGTTGAGCGATGAGAGTCTGACCATCATCAACCCCTTCAAGAGTTTCACCATTGGCTGGCAAGATATCGAGAACATCGAGGTGCGATACGCCTTGGAGATCGAGACCACCACGGGCGAGAAGATTCACTCGTGGGCTGCTACTGCGCCCGGTAGATATCACTCGCGCAATATCCATCCCAGCGAGACCCGCGGTCTTGGTTTGGAAGAGATCATCCGCCCCGGTGAATCTCCGCGAGTTGATTCGGGAGTCGCCGCTTACCTGGTACGCACCCGCCATCGCGAACATCGTGCCACTGCGAAGGCTCTTCGAATCGATCGCCATAACACAACCGGCCTGATTGCCATCGCTGCCAATGCGCTGATTACGCTTGCTCTGATTGCGCTTCACGCTTAAGCCTGACTGCGCTTAATAGCAACTGCACGTTCGCGGTCTTTCTTGGTGATTCGACGCTTTTGACGTGGATCAAATGCATCGCGAAGTCCGTCACCAATAAAGTTGATGCAGAGGGCGATAGTGATGATAAATAGTCCTGGGTACCAGAAGAGCCAAGGGCGAGTTGTAAATGACTCTTGGTACTGGCTAATAAGTGATCCGAGCGAAACATCTGGTGGGAGAACGCCGAAGCCCAAGTAACTCAGTGCAGTTTCGAGCAAGATCGCGCCAGACATCAAGAGCGTGACCGAGACGATGATGATTCCAACCGCATTTGGCAGGATGTGCTTAAAAATAATGCGGCGATTTGAGGCACCAGCAACTCGTGCCGCATCGACGAATTCGCGTTCGCGCAGAGTTAAGAACTCGCCACGAACCAAACGTGAAAGTCCAGTCCAAGCAAAGAGGCCAAGGTAGAAGGCGAGGAAGGTGACACCGAGGTTGCCAAAGTGGAAACCAATTACCGAACCAATGATGATCGATGGGATGGTGATGATGAAGTCGGTAAAACGCATCAAGATCGAATCGACCTTTCCGCGGTAGAAGCCGGCGATCGCGCCAACGACAGTTCCGATAACACCGGCGATTACGCCGATAATGACGGTAACAAGAAGAGAGCGCTGAGCACCACGCATCACAAGTGCGAAGTAATCACGACCGATATCGTCTTGGCCAAATGGGTGCGGACCGAGGTGGAGACCGTCGCCACCCAGGAAAGTTGGCACATAGCT
>JBEGTC010000047.1:0-7435 GCA_041179565.1 Actinomycetota bacterium | reverse complement strand
GAGACCTTTACAGTTCCCTCGAAGTCACGCTTCTCCTTGCACTTAACGCAGTAAGCGTCACCCTTGTATGTCTCTGTCATGATTGCCTCCAATCGGCGTCGCCACGGCTGGTGTGGCTACGCGTATTGGTTGAAACAGTACTCCGCCCTACGCTCAAATAGGCGTAAGCGTGCGGGGAAATCGGGCTATTTTTTCAGCTTCTTCAGCTCGACCGGGTCGAGCATCGCCCGTTCGGCCGCCTCCCAGCCATCGAGATAGGCGCTGGCGAGCTCAGAGTCCTCAAAGCGGGCCAAGCACTCGGTGAACTCCTGGCCATGGTCGCCCCATTGGAGGTGGATCGCCTCATGGAAGAGGACGTAGTCGAGCGCGTACTCAGGGGCGAGCTTGAGCCGGTCGGAGATTCGGATGGTGCGGTCCACGCTGGTGCAGGAGCCCCACCGCTCGCGCATAGGGCGCCAGGCCACGCTTACGGGTCGGGCGGTGATCTCGGGGGCGAGCTCGGTGAGGAGGTGGTCGATTCGAGCCGCCAAAGCGCCCTCGCTCGGGGTCTTATCGGCCTCTCGCCCACGAATAATGGCGATCAGCTCCGGAACGACCTGCGCCTCCTCCGCCTTGCTCATCCGGGCGGGGAGAGAGATGACTATCCGCCCCCCTTGGCGGTAGGCAGAGGCGTTCTTCTTCCGACGGGTGGAGCGGATGACGAGGATCTCACCCTCTGTGATGCCGGGAAGGGTTGGGGCGCTCTCGCTCTCCAGAGATCCCTCCACTTAATACCTCCACAAAGTTGGCGCTCCAGTGAAAACCTCAACTTGGAGTTGAGAGAATTCTATAGAGGAAAGGCCGATTGTTATTTGCACACACGGTCATTTCTGCGTACTTTGCGCTTACGAAGTCCTCGGATAACCGTTTGATATCTGCAAGGGGAAGGCAGATATTAAATGTGGCCCCGGGGACTTCGCTTTTCCCGAAGTACTCGATTCCTCGAATTAATTCCACGTTGAGGACCTATCGCTTCGCGACAGAGCCTCAATTTTTGAAATTAATTCGAGCTGTAATCGAGTCTCCGGAGAAACTCTCTACTATTTAAATGAGGCCGGAGAGATCGTCTGGGATTTCAGTCGATGCGAGGAAGAGATCAGGTGCAAGGAGTTCAGTTGCACTGGGAAGAATTCCACTCCAAATCTGATCGCGCGCAGATGTTCCCTTTAATTCGCGAACCCGGCTCCAGAATGCGCTCGCTTCCCGAGATAACTTTGGCGAGACTTCAAGGCCTAACATAGTTTTAAAGAGTTGCTGTGATGGCGCACTTGTTGCTCGCTTTCGGCGATGCAGTTCGCGAAGCGCGGTGATTGATGGAATTCGATCGCCAGCTGCAAGTGTTGCAACATCATCGGCCCAACCATCGACAAGTGCGAGCACTGTCTCAAGTTTTGATAGCGCAGCGCGTTGTTGTGGCGTCTCCTCCGGAGTAAATATTCCGCTATCGAGAGCGATTGTGAATTGCTGCTCCTCGTTGGGAGACATTGATTGCATCGCTTCTTCTGCTTGACGTTGAATAGCTTCGAGATCAATGCGAATACCTGCACCGTATTCAACGATTGCGCTGCGGATATACGAGACGATCCATGGATTGTGCTCAAATAAGCGCGCTACAGCGCCCTCACGAAGGGCATGGAATAGGTAGATCTCGCTCTTGGCGATCTCAGAATCTGCTCCCCACGCCTCAATATTCTCCGGAATAAGGAGGGGGCGTGCCGGCTCGAGGATAGGTAGTCCTGTGTCATGCGCACCGGTGGTGCTACCTGCGATTCCACCAATCGCCTGTCCTAGTTGAGTGGCAATCATTGATCCTATAAATGAACGTAGGAGTCCGGCGATCGCCCCCATTGGTGCAGCCGCCATCGCTTCTTCGTAACCACTTGCTTGAGCTTCGGCTTGCGATGCAATCGCTTCATCGAGCAACTTTGAAATCGCGTTACTCAATCCAACTGCAAGTGGCTCCATAGTTGCCTGCCAACCAGGCAGAGTCGCATCAACCCAATCGAGTCTGCTGATTCCACGTGGATTGGCAGAAGAGGTAGCTGGAAAATCTGTTGCTTCATTGAGCCAGAGATCTGCGATCTCGCAGGCATTATTAATTGCAGTGACATCATTAGTGCCGAGCGGTTGCGACCCTTGTGCGGTAATAAATTTCTTTGCAACTTCGCGAACAGGTGTAAGAGGGAGCGCCTCTGGTGTTCCACCGAAGCCAGCGAAGGGGAAGCCGCTAGCGCCGCTGAGACCGAGTTGTTCAAACTGTTGCTTTATCTGTTCTTGCATCTGGCGCATCATCGCTTCGAGATTTTCGCGGTCATCGCCGCTCTGATCACCATCGTTCGGCATAAATCCAAATGGCGCCACAATCTGCTCCGCTTCTCTATCGGTATTCATCTATCGGTATTTAATCCCTAGAAGGCTTCTTCCGGAGATCTGATTCTTGAGTCTAGGAGGTAGAACGTCCCAAACGAGCGCTTTCTTCCCGCGGGGACTACTCTATTTCTATGACCTCCTGGGCTGCTTCATCCTCTGCCTTCACCGCCCTGATCTGGTGGCTCGTCCCATTGGCGGGCGTGATTGGCGCTCTCGGCTATGTCCTCTGGATCTCGCGCTTTAAAGGAAAGTTCGAGAAAGGCACTTCGCGCTCAGTCAGCCAATTTGAGCGCTTCCAGAAATCATTCCGTGACGATGAGCCTAAGAAGTAAGAACCTCCGCTTCTCAAAGCCACCGCGCACCCTTCGCGCTCTCATTGCGCTCATCGTGGCGGTCGCTCTACTGGCGCCAATGAATTTCGTCCTGATTACACCGGGCACACCAACCAAGCTCTTTCCTAAAGTTCTCACCATCGATGACCCAGATAAAGTTCTTACACATAAGGTAAATGGCCAGCTCTATCTACTCACCATATTCGTCACCAATCCAGAGACACAAGTTGTTGGGGCTTCTGTTCTCGGCTGTTGGGTTTGGGGAGATTGCGTCGTGGTGCCACGAAGTGCGATCTATCAGAAGCGAGCAACCAATAAAGCAGAGCGAGCTGCTGGCACTAAGGAGATGAAGGAATCTCAGAACTTGGCGTTAGTTGCTGCAAAGCGAAGCATCGCGCGTTATTTTCCAGAGATAGATCTCTCTCGGGTAACCGATTCATCGATCAAGGTCTCACTAAAAAATACCGGCGGTCCAAGTGGCGGCATCATCTTCACCTTAGGTCTGATTGATCTCTTAACCCCTAAAGATATTCTCGCCGGCCGCAAGATTGCCGGTACTGGAACAATCGATGGCGAAGGAAAAGTTGGTGCCATTGGGGGAGTGACCGAGAAAATCATCGGCGCCAAACGAGCCGGAGCAGAGATCCTCTTTATCTCCCAAGAAAATTGTGGCGACCTGCCCAATGAGGTAGAGGGCATCGAGGTCGTTGCCGTCGAGTCGATAGACCAGGTCGTTGGCTATCTACTGGCGGCCAAAAGCGGTGAAAATAGCAGTCCACAGGATTTCGATTCTGCAGGAATTCGAGGTTGCGCTAGCGTAGGAGCATGAATAGAAATCGCACGCCCCTAGCAATCACCGTAGGTATCTTGGTCGCTCTCGGATCAGCATTTATCTCCTTGAGCGGTTTCTATATTGATTGGCTCTGGTTTAAATCGGTCGACTTCACCTCGGTCTGGAGCACGATCCTCGCAACTAAGGTCCAGTTATTCCTCATCATCGGTCTGCTGAGTTCAATTCTCATCTCAATCAATATCTTTATCGCGTACAAGCGTCGCCCTTTCTATGTACCTACATCTATCGAGCTCAATGGCGTCGAACGTATTCGCGCACAGATAGATCCAATAATTCGCTGGGTCTTTCTCGGTCTCTTCCTCGCGATTACCTACTTCGCTGGCACATCAGGTTCGATTTTCTGGCGTGAGTGGTTGCTCTTTAAGAACGCCACCGATTTCGGTGTGAAAGATCCGCAATTCGGCCTCGATATCTCATTCTTCGCCTTTAAGTTGCCGCTCTATCAAGCGATTATCTCCTGGGTTATCTCAGCGTTAATCTTGGCAACTTTGGCGACAATCTTCGTTCACTACATGTATGGCGGAATCCGTACGCAAGGTGAGGGCGAACGCACTACCGTTGCCGCGCGCATTCAACTCTCAATTCTCTTTGGCCTCATCGTTCTACTCAAGGCGATTGCATACTGGTTCGATCGATATGCGCTTACTCTTAAGGAGAACCGACTTATTACCGGTGCCACCTACACCGATATCAATGCAACTCTGCCAGCGAAGGCGATTCTCTCTGGTATCGCGCTCATCTGTGCGCTCCTCTTCTTCGCCAATATCGTTCGCCGTTCTTGGCTTTTACCTGCAGCAGGTACTGCGTTGATGGTTGTCTCATCAGTTTTGATTGCTGGTATCTACCCGGGCGCCGTTCAGCAGTTCCAGGTAAAGCCATCAGAATCATCTAAAGAAGCCCCTTATATTCAACGAAATATCGATGCTACCCGCGCTGCCTACGGCCTGACCGATATCGATGTGCAGGAGTACAACGCCGTTGTTGCACCGAATGCTGGCCAGTTGGCAGGTGATGCCGCGACAATCGGCAATATTCGCTTGATGGATCCAGCAGTTCTCTCTGCCACCTTCCGTCAGCTCCAGCAGATTAAGCCGTACTACGGATTTACCGAGACCCTTGATATCGATCGTTACACCATCAATGGCACAACTCGCGATGCGGTAGTTGCTGTGCGCGAACTCAATATCGAAGGTAACCCAAGCCGTAACTGGATCAACGATCACCTTGTCTATACCCACGGCTTCGGATTTGTTGCCGCATTTGGAAACACCGTCGATCCTGATGGAAAGCCAAACTTTATTGTTGGCGATCTGCCACCTACCAAGGGGCTCGGTGATTTCGAACCTCGTATCTACTTCGGTGAGAACTCACCTGAGTACTCGATTATCGGCGGATCAAAGAGCAGCGAACCAGTTGAGTTCGATTACCCAGATGACAGCTCTGCTAGCGGTCAGAAGAATGTCACTTACACAGGCACCGGTGGTGTCCCAATCGGAAATATCCTCAACAAGCTTCTATTTGCTATCAAATATGGCGAGCAGCGAATCTTGCTCTCAAGTTTGATCAATAAGGATTCAAAGATTCTCTTCGAACGCAATCCTCGCGATCGCGTGGCCAAGGTTGCACCATGGCTTACTCTCGATGGCGACCCATATCCAGCGGTAGTAGATGGCAAGATCACTTGGATCATCGATGGATACACCACGACGAGTGGCTACCCATACGCTGAAGGCACTTCACTCGCCTCAGCGACTCAAGATGCGCTGACCGCCAACTCAAACTCAATTACCGCTCAGCTTAATGAGCGAGTGAATTACATCCGTAACTCGGTGAAGGCGACCGTTGATGCCTATAACGGCACCGTCAGCCTCTATCAGTGGGATGAGAAGGATCCAGTTTTGAAGAGCTGGATGAAGGCATTCCCAAATACAGTGAAGCCAAAGAGCGAGATCTCTAAGAATCTCTTCGAGCATATCCGCTATCCAGAAGATCTCTTCCGTGTTCAGCGCGACATCCTCTCCTCGTATCACGTGAAGGATGCAGCATCGTTCTACGGTGGTCAGGATTTCTGGCGCGTACCTAGCGATCCATCAACCTTTGGTGGCAACGCGGGCGTACAGCCTCCGTATTACCTAACGCTCAAGCTGCCAAATCAGAAGGAGCCAGCGTTCTCACTGACTACTCCATTTGTTCCGCGTGGTGTTCGTGAGAACCTCACCGCATTTGCAGTTGTAAATTCAAAGCCAGGTAAGGATTTTGGAAAGATCACGGTATTGCAGTTGCCACGAAGCACTGCAATCTCTGGTCCATCACAGATCGCCTCTAACTTTGAGGCTAAGCCTGAGGTTGCAAATACCCTCTCGCTTCTCCGCCAAGGTGGCTCCGATGTTGTTCTCGGAAATCTCTTAACCTTGCCGGTCGGTGGTGGTTTGCTCTATGTCCAGCCGGTCTATGTTCGTGCAACATCTAACTCAGCTGCCTATCCACTATTGCAGAAGGTGCTCGTCTCCTTCGGCGATCAAATTGGATTCGATAGTTCGCTTAAGGGTGCGCTCGATCAAGTATTTGGAGGAAACTCTGGAACTTCGACCGCCGGTAGTTCAGTAACACCGAACTCAACCGATTCGAAATCAAATCTTGCATCAGCGTTAGCGAGTGCAAAGCAAGCGATGGCAGATAGTCAGGCAGCTCTCTCAAAGGGCGACTGGACTGCCTATGGTCGCGCGCAGGAGCGGTTGAAGTCAGCGATTGCCGCAGCGATTGCAGCGCAAGCACAAGCAAAGTAAGACTCGATTTGGTGATGTATGCGTAACTCACATAGAATTACGCATACCGACGCGGGGTGGAGCAGCTCGGTAGCTCGCTGGGCTCATAACCCAGAGGTCGTAGGTTCAAATCCTGCCCCCGCTACCAATACGAGGTAGAGATACTTCAGGCCAGTGGCCGTCTCAATTGATGTTAATTGAGGCGGCCATTAGCTATTCTCATGCCTTATGTCACCGCTAATTAGGCCAACAATCTCAGGTGAGGCGCTCAATCGCAGCGCTGGCTACGCCCTCCACGTCATGACGGCAAGCGGTGCTGCTGCCGGACTTCTCGCTCTTCAAGCGGTTATCGATGGAAATATCCGTAGCGCACTTCTCTGGCTCCTTGCTTGCCAAGTTCTCGATGGCCTCGATGGGCCGATAGCGCGAAAGATTGACGTTGTCTTTAGCGCACCTCGCGTCGATGGCTATGTACTTGATCTCATCGTTGATTACCTCACCTGCGTTGTCGTGCCAGTGGCGTTGATGGTTCGCCTCAATATGTTGCCGGCAGAGTTTCAAACTCTGATCTCCGCAATGGTGCTGCTACTTTCCGCGCTCTGGTTCGCCCGCACCGATATTGAGACTGATGATCACTGGTTCAACGGTTTTCCCGCAATTTGGAATCTCGCTGTGCCAACTTTCTTGGTCTTTGACCTATCGCAACGTACCGTTGCAATTGCCACCGTCTTGTTAGCCGTATCGCAGCTGACTAATATTAAATTCCCGCACTTAGTGAGAGTTGAGATGTGGCGGAAGATAACCCTGCCATTTGCAATTGTTTATATCTTCAACTTGTTCTTGCTCTCTTGGAACTATTCCAATACTGATGGCGTTCAGTACTCGATGCCATCGCTTGTTATTTTGATTGCTTTTCCAATCTACATTGCAGCAATCTCAGTAGTTCGAACCTTTAACGGATCCGAAGCGAATTCGTAACAACAAAGAGGCTGCTCAGCGCCATCGCGCCGGCTGCATACATCGGTGACATCAAGCCTGCAGCAGCAATTGGAATACCAATCACGTTGTAAGCAAAG
>JBEGTC010000046.1:0-7461 GCA_041179565.1 Actinomycetota bacterium | reverse complement strand
ACCTATCATCTTTACCGCCTCCGACATGTGATGCGGGTCGACGCTATAGAGCTGCACTGATCGTGGCCACTCTCCTGGTCCGGGTTCGATCATTCGCAACGTCTCCGGAATTCGCTCGAGCAGAGCGCGAGCAGTCACCATCTCTGAGACGAATAAGCCAGCGCCTTGTTCGCGACATAACATACGAAACGGTGCGTTGGTGATTCCCGCCATCGGAGCGAGTACAACTGGTGGATCTACCTGATGTACGCCATCTCGAAGCGGGAGAGAGAGTGGATTTAGCAACCGAGTAGCTTTGGTGCCAGCCAGGACTCGACCTGGTCGATACCGATTCGCTCCTGCGCCATTGTGTCGCGGTCGCGAATTGTTACCGCATTATCTTCGAGGCTCTCAAAGTCGATAGTGATGCAATATGGCGTACCAATCTCATCCTGGCGACGGTAACGACGTCCGATAGCGCCAGAATCATCGAAATCGATATTCCAGTTCTTGCGAAGCTGCGCTGCGAGATCGCGAGCCTTCGGTGATAGATCTGCGTTACGTGAGAGCGGAAGAACAGCGGCCTTTACCGGAGCGATACGGTGATCAAACTTCATCACAGCGCGCTTCTCCATCTCACCCTTGGCATTAGGAGCTTCATCTTCGGTATAGGCATCCATCATGAAGGTGAGTGCGCAGCGATCAACACCGGCTGCTGGCTCGATTACATAAGGGGTCCAACGCTCATTCTTCTCTTGGTCAAAGTAAGAGAGATCTTTTCCAGAGGCAGCAGAATGCGCCTTAAGGTCGAAATCTGTGCGGTTGGCAATACCCTCGAGCTCTCCCCATTCGGTACCGTTAAATTCAAACTTGTACTCGATATCTGTAGTGCCCTTCGAATAATGTGAGAGCTTCTCTTTTGGATGCTCGAATAAACGCAGGCGATCTGGATTGATGCCAAGATCCTTATACCAAGCAAGGCGAGTCTCAATCCAATACTTATGCCACTCTTCATCGGTTCCTGGAACAACGAAGAATTCCATCTCCATCTGCTCGAATTCGCGGGTACGGAAGATGAAGTTTCCTGGTGTGATCTCGTTACGGAAAGATTTTCCGATTTGACCGATACCAAAAGGTGGCTTCTTTCGTGATGTTGTCATCACCTGATCAAAGTTAATGAAGATTCCCTGTGCGGTCTCAGGGCGAAGATAGGCAAGGCCTGATTCATCTTCGACCGGTCCGAGGAAAGTCTTGAGCAGTCCGGAGAACTGCTTCGGCGTCGTAAATTGGCCCTTATTTCCACATGCGGGGCAGTTCATCTCTGAAAGAGATTCCAACTTCTTCTTATGTTTTGCTTCGTACTGCTCTTCTAGGTGATCGGCGCGATAACGCTTGTGGCAGGCGGTGCACTCAGTGAGCGGATCGCTAAAGGTGGCAACGTGGCCTGATGCTTCCCATACTTCGCGGGCGAGAATTACTGAAGAGTCGAGACCAACAACATCTTCACGTCCCATCACCATTGATTTCCACCATTGGCGCTTTACATTGTTCTTAACTTCAACACCGAGTGGGCCGTAATCCCAAGATGCGCGCAAGCCACCGTAGATTTCAGAAGATGGGAAGACAAAGCCGCGACGCTTTGAGAGTGAGACGATATT
Source organism: Actinomycetota bacterium (assembly GCA_041179565.1). GTDB lineage: Bacteria > Actinomycetota > Actinomycetes > Nanopelagicales > Nanopelagicaceae > Planktophila. The sequence continues at coordinate 5,824 of JBEGTC010000046.1, read as the reverse complement.
TTCTAGGCGATCTACGGCCATTGGGGACTCCATCCGGTATTAGAACCGGAGAGTCATAGGTGAAGCTCCGGCTGGCTGTCGGCGCACTTATGACGATTGAACTGCCATATGAACGTGGGTAAAGTTTAACGTACCAATCCGTCTCTATAAATCCTTTGAATATGCGCCGGGTTCATCAATCGCAGTTGCTAGAAGCGGCACCACTTCCATCTTGATTGCCGTTGAGCTAAGCGCTCTCCGATAAGAGCCAACGTTGCTCCAGTGAGTTACCAGCGTCCAAAGATCGCCTTCGTCGAGATTCTGCCCATAATCGCCGGAGATAAATCCATCGCGAGCGGCGAATGCAGCCAGGGCTGCGGCAAGTGAGGCCTTAAATTCGGCAGCGTTTGCCGTCGGTGTGCGAAAACGTGCGATAGCGATCATGGGTGAAGCCTATTGGGTGGCCGGTGGAAATGAAAATCATTTTCATTTGTGGTACGGTCGCGCTATGAATATCGCAATCATCCTCGCCGCAACGACCGCGCTTGCAACTACCGCTGGCGGCTACCTTGCAATTAAAGCTAAGGATCGCCTCCACCTTGTCCTTGGACTGTCCGCGGGACTTCTTCTCGGATTGGTTGCATTCGATTTACTTCCTGAGGTCTTTGAACTTGGAACGCAAGAGATTCTCAATGCACCTGCCGTCTCGGTAGCGCTTGTCGCTGGATTCCTGCTTCTTCACTTCTATGAGCAACTATTTGGATCTCACGAACCAGCAGAATCAGATTACGGACATGACCACGACCACTCATCAAGCGTTGCTGGCGCACTAGGCGCGCTCGCTATGGGTGGCCATGTCTTCCTCGATGGACTCGCTCTGGGCGTCGCATTCAAGGTCAGCTCTGAACTCGGAGTCGCGGTCTTTATCGCATTGTTAGTCCACGCCTTTAGCGATGGCCTCAATACTGTCTCTTTCTTAATCAAGAGTGGTGCTTGGGGAAAGAAGGGGATTTGGCTCCTTGGTGTAGATGCTATTGCTCGTATCAGTGGCGCGGTTCTTGGCACAACGTTGGTATTGAGCAACAACTTTATTGCAATATACCTCGCGCTCTTTGCTGGAATTGTTATCTACCTTGCAACATCACATATCTTGCCGGAAGCGCACTCTCGCCACTCTTCACGCTGGACAATTGTTGCAACCATATTTGGCGTACTAGTGATGTGGGCGTTAGTGAGTTATCTCCATTCGGGTGATGCCCATTCGCATGTAAGTGACCATGTTGTCCAAGAAGAGATGGAACCAAGTCACGATGAAGGCCACGACCACTAATGACTCGCTCTAATCCGCGAGTGCTCAGCACCCTTGAACGCGCTGGTGGTTTTGCCAGCGCACAAGAGGTCTATCGCTTAATGCAGCGCGAGGGTGAGAGCATTGGCCTGACCACTGTCTATCGCTCACTTCAAAGTTTGGTTGATGACAAGATTGTGGATGTTCTCCGACGCGATGATGGTGAAGCTGTATATAGATTATGCGGCGAAGCTCACCATCATCATCTGGTCTGTAAGAGCTGTGGCGATACCGTTGAAATCGAGGGTGGGGCTATTGAGAAGTGGGCGAAGAAGATCGCCGATGAGCACGGTTTCCGCGAGGTGGGCCATACCGCTGAAATCTTCGGTATCTGCAAGAAGTGCTAACTAGTTGGTGAAGTCACCGAGCAGGTATTGAGCTAATTTGCTTGTTGGGTTTGGTTGGCCACGATGTTGGCTGGCAAATGCCTTACTGCCATCGACTCCGCAGAGAAACTTAATTGCTGAAGGGCCACCTGGGTGAAGGCTGATCCATTGCGTTAAGTCATAGACCTTTCCATCAATCGCCGACCAGCAACTGTTGGCGCTGTTATTAATTGCCAAATCCTTTGCGCTATAGCTGCGTTGAGAGGTTGTCGCAGTGGGAGTTTGTGTTGGTGTTGGAGTTGGCGAGGCTGAAGCAATCGCAGTGGGAGTCGGTGATGCAACCGGCGTTGGAGCTGGTGAAGGGCTTTTTACCTCACCACGAATTACTTCGCCTTCAACCTCTCTATCGCCTACCGCAATCGTTATTGAGCTCTTCTGACGGGAGGTGATTGTGACGCTATAGATTCCAGATTCCGCTACAGCGCTGTAGCGGGAAAGGTAAAGGTAATTTGTTCCGCTATACGGTTCATAGAATTTTGACCGCTCAGTAATTTTAAGTGTGGCCGACTTGCCTGACGGTGAGCGAAGAACTACCACTGGAAGTTGGTTCTTCTTTAACTTGTTCTCGGGCGCTTTATCAACGATTAAATACTGAACTGAGAGCTGGTCGTTTGCCTTTAACTGAAGTCGAAATCCACGGCTCTCACCCGCTCGCGTGAAAGCTGCTCTGACTGCAAACGAGACTGTCCCATCGACAAGCAACGGACCTTTCACCGCTGTTGAATCGCCCTTCTCTAGCGCTACCGGCTGATGAGCTGAAGCTGTGGCAGGAGCTAGGAGAGAGAAGAAGAGAGCAAAGGCAAGAATCTTTCGCATATGAAAAAGGTACCGTTGCGAAAAGAAGCGCGCGACTTCAAATTAAGCTTTGCCGAACCTGCGATCGCGCTCGGCATACTCTTCTATAGCTTTCCACAGAATTGCAGGCGTCATATCTGGCCAGAGGACATCCATAAATACAAACTCTGCATAAGTTGCCTGCCACGGTAAGAAATTGCTGGTCCGTTGTTCGCCGGATGAACGCAAGAAGAGATCGACATCGCTCATCTTTGGCGCATAGAGGTACTTCGCAAAGGTCTTCTCGGTAATCGCATCGGCCTTCACCTTGCCGCGCTTTACATCGCGGGCCAGCTCGGCAGCTGCATCTACGATCTCGGCGCGACCGCCGTAATTGACGCACATATTGAGAGTGAATTTTTTATTCTTCGCTGTCAGCTCTTCAGCCTCTTGCAGCTCATCAATGACAGATTTCCAGAGGCGCTGCGGACGACCTACCCATTGCACCTTTACACCTAGCTCATGCAAACGATCGCGACGGCTACGAAGTGATTCGCGGCTATAACCCATAATAAATCTGACTTCCTCTGGCGAACGCTTCCAGTTCTCGGTAGAGAATGCATAAGCGCTCATCTCTTTGACGCCAAATCCCATTGCCGCTTCGACGAGATCGAAGAGGACCTTCTCACCTGCCTCGTGGCCTGCAGTACGAGGAAGTCCGCGTTGTTTAGCCCATCGACCGTTGCCATCCATTACGACGGCGATGTGATTGGGAATCTCAATCTTCTTCTTGCTCATGCACGCTCCACCATTGGCAGACTGCGAAGTCCGCGTTCCAGGTGCCATTGTAAGTATGCTGCGATTAATCCACTAGCCTCACGACGATTCTTTCCCTCGCTCGCAGTTGCGGTATCCCAATCAGAGTTGAGCAACGCATCCATCAATTGCAACGTCTCTGGCGCTGGAGTAGCAGAAGCTGATGGGCGGCAATCGTTACAGACCGAGCCACCACCGACAAGAGAGAAGTAGCGATGTGGCCCTGGCTTTTCACAGCGCGAACATTGCGAGAGCGAAGGCGCATAGCCACCAATTGAGAGCGATCGCAGAAGGAAGGCGTCCAAGATAAGTGACGGGTCGTAACGGTTCTCAGCTAAAGCGCGCATCCCGCCGACAACAAGTGCAAACTCTTGTGGAGCTGGCTCTTGCTCATGTGGTGAGAATCGCTCCGCCGTCTCGAGAATTGCATGTGCAATGGTCCAACGTTGGTAGTCGCTGGATATTTCTTCACCGTAATTCATCAGCGCTTCAACTTGGGTAATGGTGTCGAAAGTTCGTCCCGTATGGAGCTGAATATCAACATGGCTTCCAGGTTCAAGGCGAGCACCGAATTTAGACATGGTGCGTCGAACGCCCTTTGCCACACCGCGGATTCGGCCATGTTCTTTAGTGAGCATGGTGATAATTCGATCAGCCTCGCCGAGTTTTTGAGTGCGCAGAACTATCGCTTCATCGCGATAGAGGGCGCCTTTGGTACTCACGGCGCTAAGGGTAGTTAGCGGATTGCGCGGTTGATTGCAGACACGACCGCTTTGAGCGAAGCAGTTGTTGTATTTGGGTCGATTCCAACGCCCCAATAGACATCGCCGCCGATTGCACACTCAAGGTATGCCGCCGCTGAAGCATCGCCACCTGCCGAGAGCGCATGTTCGTGGAAATCGAGAACGCGCACATCAACGCCATAGTTGGTAAGGATGTTGCAGAAAGCCGCGATCGGACCATTGCCGTGGCCAGATAGCTCGACTGGCTCGCCACGATCGGTGATCTGAACGGTGAGCTGAACATCTTTGTTCATCTCAGAAGTTTGTGAGAGACCCTTAAGGCGGAATCTTCCCCATGGCGCTGACTCGGTTGGAAGATACTCATCTTCAAATATCTCCCAAAGTTGATCAGCAGTTACTTCGCCACCTTCATGATCTGTCTTTGCCTGAACAATCTTTGAAAATTCAATCTGCTGGCGACGAGGCAGATCGAGATGGTGCTCAGTCTTGAGAAGATAGGCAACGCCGCCCTTACCGGACTGTGAATTTACCCGGATGACCGCCTCATATGAACGACCAATATCTTTAGGATCGATTGGTAGATAAGGAACTGCCCACGTGTGCTGATCTACCGGCACGCCAGCTGCTGCAGCGTCGCGTTCGAGGTGATCGAAGCCCTTCTTAATTGCATCTTGGTGCGAACCAGAGAAAGCGGTAAAGACAAGGTCGCCGCCATATGGGTGGCGCTCAGGAACCTTCAACTGGTTGGCGTATTCAACGGTGCGGCGAATCTCATCAATGTCACTGAAATCAATATGTGGATCGATTCCATGCGAAACCATATTCATGCCAAGAGTTACGAGGCAGACATTTCCGGTGCGCTCACCATTACCAAAGAGAGTTCCTTCAATTCGATCAGCGCCAGCTAGGTAGCCAAGCTCTGCCGCTGCAACACCGGTACCACGATCGTTATGTGGGTGGAGCGAGACGATGACCGAATCACGATTGTTGAGATTGCGACACATCCACTCGATTGAATCGGCATAGACATTTGGTGTTGCCATTTCAACAGTTGCCGGAAGATTCATGATTGTCTTCCATTGCGGAGTTGGCTTCCAGATTTCATTTACTGCATTGCAGACCTCAACAGCGAACTCGAGCTCAGTGCCGGTATATGACTCAGGCGAGTATTCAAAGGAAATCTTGGTCTCTGGAACGGTCTTCATTAAATCTAGACATAGCTGAGCGCCATCGGTAGCGATCTTCTTGATGCCTTCTTTATCGAGACCAAAGACGACTCGGCGCTGCAGAGTTGAAGTTGAGTTGTAGAGATGGATAATTGCTTGCTTGGCACCAGCGATTGCCTCGTAAGTTCGGCGAATTAGCGGTTCGCGTGCCTGAGTTAGTACCTGAATAATCACATCGTCAGGGATCAAGCCTTCATCAATAATCTTGCGGACAAAGTCGAAATCGGTCTGAGATGCAGATGGGAATCCCACCTCAATCTCCTTGTAACCCATCGCAACCAGCAACTTAAACATCGCCAACTTGCGCGGGGTATCCATCGGATCAATAAGCGCCTGATTGCCATCGCGGAGATCTACCGATGACCACTGTGGCGCCTTGGTGATCTTCTTATCTGGCCAGGTGCGGTCTTTGAGTTCGACTGGAATAAAAGATGAGTATCGATGCACGGGCATCTTTGAAGGTACTTGCTTTGGAAAATTCATTACTTGCTCCTAATAGTTGTCGGCCGAGTTGTTACCGGCAAGACCGAACTCCGCAGCGAGGAGACCGGT